>NZ_JAMYSE010000046.1:0-54042 GCF_040321795.1 Mesorhizobium sp. M0244
TAACAGATTTTCTGATTGCCTTTCTTCGCTTTCCGGTTCTCGGTGCGGATCAGCCCCGCATCCTCTAGCACCTGGATATTGGTCGAGACGGTCGACTGCGGCAGCGACAGCACGGCGGCGATTTCGTTAACATTCATCGGCCCTTTCTCATGCAGCAGTTTCAGCATCGAGATACGCGTCGAGGAGGCAAGCCCCTTGAGCACGGCAATGCCTTCCTCAGGTTCGATCACCAGAAAATTGCGACTCATGAAATTGCCCGGCCCACGCAAATTTATATCCGAAATTATCCTGTATATCGGGATATCTGATTTAATCAACGTGCAGGCAGAACCCCGAGCATTTTGTTGAATCCAGCAGAGCGATGGTCGCGCGGTGGCCCTGCACAGAATTCGTGCAGGAGCCATATGCAGAGTGGACACCTGAACGCTGATCGCCCAATCTAGTCCGCAGCCGAGCCCGGTGATGGCGGCTCGCACACATAAACTGGTTGGACGGGTCGTGACCAAAGGGTGGAAATTATACGATCAGCGGCTGGCCTGGGTCCTTGTCGCGCCTGTGCTTTTGCTGCTTACCCTGCTTCTGCTGCTGCCGATCGCGATGATGACGGTCTATACATTTTTCACGTTCGTCACCGCGGGAGTGGAGTCGGCGGTGCTGACCTTCGACAACTGGAAGGAATTCCTCACCGACAGCTACTATCACGGTTTTCTTTGGAAGACCGTTCGCGTCGGCGCCATCACCGCAGTGATCTGCGCGATCCTTGGCTATTTCCCCGCCTATTTCATCTGGGCCACGACCTTCAAGCACAAATGGCTGCTGTTGCTGCTGCTCATCGTGCCGTTCTGGATCAGCTTCACCATCCGAACATTCTCGTGGATCCATATTCTCGGCGAACAAGGCCTGATCAACGTCGTGCTCATCAGGCTGGGGGTCATCAACGAGCCGTTGCCGATGCTCTACACCGAGGGCGCCGTCATCATGGGGCTGCTGCATTTTCTGCTGCCCTACATGATCCTGAACGTCTATGTCAGCCTGGAAAGCATCGACCGCACCCTGATCGCCGCCGCCCGCTCGATGGGCTGCACCAGCGCACAGGCATTTCGCGAAGTGACCCTGCCGCTGTCGATGCCGGGGCTGGGCGCCGGGCTGTTGCTCTGCTTCGTGCTGGCGGCCGGCTCCTATGTGACGCCGCAGCTGCTCGGAGGAAGCCGCGACGCGCTGTTCGGCAACCTGATCTACGATACCATCATGGGGCAGCTCAACTGGCCGATGGGCGCTACGCTTTCCATCGTCCTGTTCGTCCTGCTCGGCGCGGCCGCGGCCGGCTACAGCCGCTATATGGGCCTGTCGCAGATCATGAAGGGTCTCAGTGCATGAGAGCGGAACACCCCGATCGGGAAGGCAGATGGGCCTGGCGGCTGACCGGCGTGATCACGGTGTGCGTCTATGTCTTCATGTTCGCGCCGATCCTTGCGACGGTCGTGCTCTCCTTCAATGCCTCGATGTTCGGCGGCTTTCCCCTCACCGGCTTCAGCCTGCGCTGGTATGAAAAGCTGCTCACCAACGAGCCGGTCCTCGACGCCTTCCGGACATCGATGTGGATTGCCCTGGTGACGGCAGCGGTAACGACGCTGCTCGGCATCATGGCGGCATTGGCGCTGGTGCGCTTCGAGTTCCGTGGCAAGCAGGCGATCAACACGCTTGTCATCCTTCCCGCGCTGGTCCCCGAGACGATACTCGGCGTCGGCTTGCTGGTCATGATCAAAGCCATCGATCAGCCGCGCAGCATGACGCTTCTGGTGCTCGGCCACATTCTGCTCACGCTCCCCTACGTGGTGCTGATCGTCCAGGCGCGCATGGTCGGCATCAAACGCTCCTATGAGGAGGCAGCGCTATCGCTCGGGGCGCCGCGCGTATCGACATTCCGGGAGATCACGCTGCCGCTGCTCGTTCCCGCAGTGCTTGCCAGTGTGCTGCTCGCTTTCACCATCTCGTTCGACAACACCTCGGCCAGCCTGTTCTGGCGGCCGGCGGGCGTCGAGACCATGCCGACGCAAATTCTTTCTATGCTGAAGATCTCGATCAGCCCCGAGGTGAACGCGCTGGGCACTGTCATGATCCTTTTGACGGTCGGCATCCCCTTGGCTGGCGGGCTCATCCTGCAAAGCCTCAGCTGGTTCAAGGCAAGCAAGTGAAAATGAAAATGGGAGAACGGAAATGAAACTGACAACCACCAAACGACTGGAACGGCTCAACGAACGCTATGCCAATGGCGACATCAGCCGGCGATCATTCCTGACGCTGACGGCGGCCGCCGCCGCGGCCACCGGGCTTTCCATGCCTTGGATGGGACGCGCCCTGGCCGCTGTCTCGGAAGTGCGCTTCGACGGATGGGGCGGCGTGGTGCAGGAGGCGATCGACAAGTACGCCTTCCAGCCCTACACCGCCAAGTCCGGCGTCAAGGTCGTCCAGGGTACCTTTGGCGATGAGAACGAGATCATCACCAAGATCAAGACGTCGAAGCCGGGCGACTTCCAGATCGTCCATTCTTCGGGCGTCAACTACTACATCAAATACGTCAATGGCGGTTTCAATTCGGAGATCAACGAGGCGAACATCCCCAACATGGCCAATGTGCTGACTGCCATGATCGACCCGTTCCGCAAGATCACGCCGAAGCTGTCGGCAGTGCCATATGATTACGGCACCACCGGCATCGCCTACAACAACAAGGTCATCTCGCCGGAGGAAGCCAAGGAAAAAGGCGCCAACCTGCTCGCCGACAAGAAATATGCCGGCAAGATCGGCGGCTACGCCGATATGACGACACGCGTCTGGTATGCGGCGCTGCAGACGAAACAGGACCCCAACAACATCCAGGACATGGATGCGGTCTGGGCCAAGGTTCGCGAGACCCGCGACCTGGCCAAGAAGTTCTGGAGTTCCGGCGCGGAATTGATGGACCTCCTGTCGAGGAACGAGATCGTCGTCACCGACGCCTGGTCCGGACGCGTCGCCGCCCTGCAGCAGCAGGGCCAGCCAATCGGCTATCTCGATCCTGCCGGCTCATACGCATGGATGGAGGACATGCTGGTGCTTAAGGGATCGCCGATGGCCGAATGCGAGGAGCTGATCAACTTCATGCTGGATCCGGCCACGTCGATCGCCGTCGCCGAGGGCCAGAACTATCCGCCATCGCTTGACCCGACCAAGGTGAAGCTGACCGATAAGATCGCAGCGCTTCCGGCCTTCGACCCGACCGGATCGATGAAGTCGCTGACCTTCGCCGATCCGCTCTACTGGGCGAAGAACGAAGACGCCTGGACCAAGCAATGGGACAGGGTGTCGAAAGGTGCATGACGACAACAGCCACGACCAGCAGCCCCGGCCGGCTTCGGCCGGGGCTGATCGCGACCCGCTCGCCCAGGGCGAGAGCCAGCCGATAGGAAAGCCTGCGGTCGAGTTTCGCGACATCGATATTTTCTACGGCAAGTTCGCAGCGGTTCGCGATTTTTCGCTGGCGATCCGCAAGGGCAGTTTCGTCACCTTGCTTGGGCCGTCCGGCTGCGGCAAGACGACGATCCTGCGATCGATCGCGGGCCTGGTCGACATCTCCAGTGGCCAGATCTCGATCGGCGGAAAGCGGGTCGACGACATCCCGATCTACAAGCGCAACATCGGTCTGGTGTTTCAGAACTACGCGCTCTTTCCGCACAAGAACGTCTTCGACAACGTCGCATTCGGGCTGAAATACAGGAACGTGCCGAAAGCCGAGATCGTGCGCCGGGTCAAGAAGGCGCTGGATATGGTGCGGCTTCCCGGCAGTGAGACAAAACTGCCCTCACAGCTCTCGGGTGGCCAGCAGCAACGCATCGCACTGGCCCGCGCCATCGTTTTCGAGCCGGAAGTGCTGCTCATGGACGAGCCCTTGTCGGCGCTCGACGCCAATATGCGCGAGGACATGCGCGTCGAGATCAAGAAAATTCAGAAGGAGACGGGAATCACCGCCATCTTTGTGACGCACGACCAGGAAGAAGCCTTGTCGATGTCCGACCGCATCGTCGTGATGAATGCCGGACTGATCGAGCAGATCGGCTCCCCCGAGCAGGTCTACGACCAGCCGGCCACCGCATTCGTCGCGAATTTCCTTGGCAAGGCCAACATGCTGCCTGGCAGCGTGACGGCGATGGACGGCAAGATGGCGACGATTGCGCTCACCAGCGGCCATGTCGTAAAAGCGGCCGCGCCCAAGGCGCTCGCGACCGGCAGCGCGATCACCGTCGTCGTTCGCCCGCAGAAGCTTACCGTCGGTACCGTTGGCGCGGTCAACAGGCTCGCGGGACGGATAGTCTCGACCTCCTATCTCGGCGGCAATGCGGTCTACGAGATCGACATCGGCGCCGGCACGCAGGTGCGTGCCAACACGCTGATTGACGGCCGGCCGCTGCGCGAAGGCGAAGCGGTCGATGTCTGCTTCGAACCGCTGGCGTGCGTGCTTCTCGATGCGCAAGGCGTTCGCATTGCATAGCGAGGAGGCGCTAAGTCGTTCGACCTCAGTCTTTCGCGTCAGCCTTTGGCTCGAGAAACCGCGCATAAACCTCACCGACAATGCCGCGCCGGAAAACCAGCACGCAGACCATGAAGGTCAGACCGGTGGCGATGGTCACCGGAAAGTTGGAGGTGGCGAGCGTGTTTTCCAGGCCGACGACCAGACTGGCGCCGATGATCGGCCCAACCATGGTGCCAATGCCACCGAGGAGCGTCATCAGGATCACCTCGCCCGACATTTGCCAGGTGACGTCGGTGAGTGTGGCAAACTGGAAAACGATCGCCTTCAGCGCGCCGGCCAGCCCGGCCAATGTTGCCGACATGACGAAAGCCGCCAGCTTGTAATTGGCGACCGAATAGCCAAGCGAAATGGCGCGGTTCTCGTTTTCCCGGATGGAACGCAAGATCATGCCGAAAGGCGAGTTGACGATGCGCCAGACGGCGAACACGCCGATCAGGAAGACTGCCAGCACGAAATAATAGATGTTCATCGAGACATTCAGGTCGAGCATGCCAAGCAGCCTACCGCGCGGCACGCCCTGGATGCCGTCCTCACCTCCGGTGAAGGACGCCTGTACGCAGAAAAAGAAGAACATCTGCGACAGCGCTAGCGTGATCATGGCGAAATAGATGCCTTGCCGCCGGATGGCAAAGAAGCCCATGACCAGGCCGAGCAGGGCCGCGCCAAGGACGCCGAGCAGGATGCCCGCTTCCGGCGGCCAGCCCCAGACCTTGACCGCGTATGCGGTGAAGTAGGCCGCCCCGCCGAAGAATGTCGCATGGCCGAAGGACAACAGCCCAGTGTAGCCGAGCAGAAGATTGAACGCGCAGGCAAACAGCGCAAAGCACAGCATCTTCATCAGGAAGATCGGATAGACGAAGAAAGGCGCCACCAGCAGCGCTAGGATGCCGAGCCCCACCAGCGTCCATTCAAGCCATGCCGAACTTTTGGCGCGCCTCTCGCGAAGTGTGAGTTCGGCCATCTCAGGCATCCCTTCCGAACAGGCCGGCGGGCCGGACCAGAAGCACGATCGCCATGATGACAAAGACCACCAAATTGGAGGCTTCGGGATAGAAAACCTTGGTCAGGCCTTCGGCGAGGCCAAGCATGTAACCGGTGACGATCGCACCCAGGATCGACCCCATGCCGCCGACCACGACAACGGCGAAGACGACGATGATGAGATCCGACCCCATCAGCGGGCTCACCTGATATATCGGCGCGGCGAGAACCCCCGCAAGCCCCGCTAGAGCGGCACCGAGGCCGTAGGTAAGGGTCAGCAGCAACGGCACGTTGACGCCGAAAGCCTGGACCAGGCGAGGGTTCTCCGTTGCCGCCCGCAGATAGGAACCCAGCCTGGTCTTCTCGATCAACGCCCAGGTTCCGAAGCAGACGATCATCGAGGCGACGACCACCCAGCCGCGATAGTTGGGCAGGAACATGAAGCCGAGATTGGTGCCGCCGGAGAGCAGCGGCGGCACGGAATAAGGACTTCCTGATACGCCATAGTAGTAACGGAACACGCCTTCGAGCACGACCGCGAGGCCGAAGGTGAAAAGCAGGCCATAGAGCGGGTCGATATCGTAAAGCCTCGACAGCGCAAGGCGCTCGACCACGATGCCGAAGCCGCCGACGATCAGCGGCGACAGGATCAGAGCCGGCCAGTAGCCGATGCCGAACCGGGTAAGAAGCAGGTAGCCGATGAAGGCGCCGAGCATATAGAGCGCGCCATGAGCGAAATTGATGACGCGAAGCAGGCCGAATATGACGGCCAGGCCCAGACTCAACATTGCATAGAACGAGCCGTTGATGAGGCCGACCAGCAACTGGCCGAGGAAAGCCTGAACGGGTATTCCGAAGATCATCGTCATGGCGCCATCATACACCCAGCACTTCATGCAGCAGCGTCATGCGGTCCGGCAGTTCGCCGACCGGGAAGCCCGCCACGACCTTGCCGTGCTCCATCAGGTAGAAACGATCGGTGACGCGGCTGGCAAAGCGGAAATTCTGCTCGACCAGCAGGATCGTCATGCCGCGCTTTTTCATTGTCGCCAGCAAATCGCCGATGCGCTGCACGATGACGGGAGCCAGGCCCTCGGTCGGCTCATCGAGAAGCAGCATTTTCACGCCGGTTCTCAGCATGCGCGCGATCGCCAGCATCTGCTGCTCGCCGCCCGACAGCCTGGTGCCGGGGCTGTTGCGTCGCTCCTTCAGATTGGGGAAGAGATCGAATATTTCCTCCACGCTCATGCCGCCCTCGGCGACGATCGGCGGCAGGACCAAATTCTCGTCTACGGTCAGTGTGGCGAAGATGCCGCGTTCCTCGGGCACCAGGCCAATGCCTTGATGCGCGGTCCGGTGCAGCGGCAGGCGCATCAGATCCTTGCCGTCGAAAGCGATCTGGCCGGTCCGCTGGCGGATCAACCCGACAATGGCGCGCAATGTCGTGGTCTTGCCGACGCCGTTGCGGCCCAGCAACGTCACCGTTTCACCTGGAAAGACCTCCAGATCGACGCCGTGAAGCGCGTGGCTCTCGCCATACCAGGCGTTGAGGCCGCGGACTGCAAGAAGAGGCGCGGCGTCACTCATCGGCGGTGCCCATATAGGCGATCCTCACCCGTTCGTCGCGACTGACCGTGGCGTAGTCGCCGGCGGCAAGGATCTCGCCGCGCTGCATGACGGTTATCCAGTCGCAAAGATCGGCCACCACCGTCAGATTGTGCTCGACCATCAGCACGGCGCGATCCTTGGCCACCGAGCGGATGATGTCGGAAACCGTGCGCACATCCTCATGCCCCATGCCGGCCATCGGCTCGTCCAGCAGCAGCACTTTCGGGTCGAGCGCCAGCGTCGTGGCGATCTCGAGCACGCGTTTCCTGCCATAGGAGAGATCGGCGGCGGGCCTGTTCTTCGCATCGTCGAGGCCGACCGACCGCAAAAGCTCCTCGGCGCGCGGCGTCAATCGATCGAGCGCGGCCAGCGAGCGCCAGAACTGAACGCTGAGCCCGCCCGGCCGCTGCAGCGCGACGCGCACATTGTCGAGCACGCTGAGATGCGGAAACACCGCCGAGATCTGGAACGAGCGCACCAGGCCCATCCGCGCGACCTTAGCCGGCGACGTGCGGGTGATGTCGTGGCCGAGCAGTTCGATCCTGCCGCTCGTCGGCGGCAGGAACTTGGTGAGCAGGTTGAAGACGGTGGTCTTGCCGGCGCCGTTTGGCCCGATCAGCGCGTGGATATTGCCGTGGTAGAGGTCGAGATCGACATTCCTGACCGCAACGAAGCCGGCGAAGTCGCGCCGCAGGCCGCGGGCGGAAAGCACCACCCGCGGCCCATTCGGTTCGGGCGGCGCCATCGGCCCGCCAATCACTCGCTGGCCGTGGGACAGCCGCTTTCCTTGGGGCTCAGGAACGCCTCGCTGCCGGGAATTGTGGCAAGGGGTTTGTAGTAGTCCCACTCCTTGGTGCTCTCGCTCGGCGACTTGACCTGATAAAGATACATGTCGTGGACCATGTTGCCGTCGGACTGTACTTTGCCGTTCGCCGTAAAGACGTCGTTCACCGGCATCGAATGCAATTCCTTGGCGACGGCTTCAGTCGCGTCGGTGCCGGCCTTGTCGATCGCCTTCAGATACTGCGTCACCGCTGAATAGGTTGCGGCCTGGATCATGTTCGGCATACGTTTGGTGCGTTTGAAGAAGCGCTGGGCGAACTCGCGGCTCTTGTCGTCGCGATCCCAGTAGAAGTCTTCGGTCAGCACCACGCCTTGCGCCGCCTCGAGGCCGAGCCCATGCACCTCGGCCAGCGTGAATAGAAGCGCTGCAAGGCGCTGACCACCCTGCACGATACCGAATTCGGCCGCTTGCTTGATGGAGTTGGAGGTGTCGAGGCCGGCATTCGCCAGCCCGATGACCTTGGCGCCCGACGATTGCGCCTGCAGCAGGAAGGATGAATAGTCGGTCGAGCCGAGCGGATAGCGCACCTCGCCAACCGCCTTGCCGCCATGACCCTCGACGAACTTGGCGGTCTGCTCCTTGAGCGAATAGCCGAATGCATAATCGACGGTGACGAAGAACCAGCTGTCGCCGCCTTGCTGAACGAGAGCGCCACCGGTTCCTACCGCCTGCGAATGCGTGTCATAGGCCCAGTGGAAGCCGTAGGGCGAGCACTGTTTGCCGGTGAGCTCGGTGGTCGCGGCGCCGGTAACGATGTCAATTTTCTTTTTTTCCTTGGAAATCCCCTGGACGGCGAGCGCCACCGACGAGGTGGTCAGTTCCATGATGGAATCGACCTGTTCGGTGTCATACCACTGCCGCGCAATGTTGGAGGCGATGTCCGGCTTGTTCTGGTGGTCGGCGCTGACGACCTCGATCGGCGCTCCTTGCACCTTGCCGCCGAAATCCTCGACCGCCATCTTGGCGGCCTCGACCGACCACTTGCCGCCGAAATCGGCATAGACGCCCGACTGGTCGTTGAGAATGCCGATCTTGACCTTGCCGTCGGAAATCTCGGCGGCTGAGGCAGGCATCGCAGTCGCTGCAAGAAGCGCGGCCGAGACCAGGTATGATATCTTCATTGGTGACTTCCTCCCTTATGGTCGACAACAGCAACATGTCGGCGGCTGCCTGCTGCGGCACGAAGAGTGGCCTCCCGCAACTCATCCTTTCCGCGCAAAATCACGCAGCGCTGTGCGGCCGCCTATGCCCGTCCCTCAAATCGTAGCATCGCTCGGCAACGCGAGAACAGTTACTTTAGTATTAGGTTCGCGGTGCCAGGCCGCGCACCGTCGAAGCGCAACATAGGGCCGGATCGTGCGGGGTCCAGATGGCGCCTGGTCGCGCCGAAGCAGACGCGCGCCGTCATGAAATTCCGGACTGAACGGTCGTGATCAGACGTTGTAGCTGAACGGGAACTTCTGTTCTCAACCGCCGGCGGGATGATGGCATGCAACCAGGCGGCCTTCGCCAATGCTTTGGAGAAGCGGACGCTCGCTGCGGCAGGTCGGGGTGGCGGCCGGGCAACGGGTGTGGAACCGGCATCCAGAAGGTGGGTTCATCGGGCTGGGCAGGTCCCCCTTGAGCACCAGCCGCCCGCGCCGCGCCCGGTCGATGCTGGGTATCGGCACGGCGGAACGCAGCGCCGCGGTGTAATGGTGTCTGGGCGCCGCAAAGACCTCGTCGGTCGGCCCGCTCTCCACGATCGATCCCAGATACATGACTGCCACGCGCGTCGAAATCTGACGCACCACGGAAAGGTCGTGGGCGATGAACACATAGGTCAGGTTGAACTCCTCGCGGAGATCGGCGAGCAGATTGACGA
The DNA here is from genome assembly GCF_040321795.1 of Mesorhizobium sp. M0244. Lineage (NCBI taxonomy): Bacteria > Pseudomonadati > Pseudomonadota > Alphaproteobacteria > Hyphomicrobiales > Phyllobacteriaceae > Mesorhizobium > Mesorhizobium sp. M0244. The sequence continues at coordinate 9,868 of NZ_JAMYSE010000046.1, forward strand.
TCTGCGCCTGGATCGACACGTCGAGTGCCGAGACCGGCTCGTCGGCCACGATCAGCCGTGGCCGGAGCGCCAGCGCGCGGGCGATGCCGATACGCTGGCGCTGGCCGCCGGAGAATTCGTGCGGATAGCGCGATGCGTGCTGGGGCGACAAGTCGACCCGGCGCAGAAGCTCGGCCACCCGATCCGCCATTTCCGATGCCGAGAGGCGTTCATGGATACGGAATGGATCGGCCAGCAGATCGCCGACCCGCCGGCGCGGATTGAGCGAAGCGCTGGGATCCTGAAAGACCATCTGCATCTGCCGCCGCAACGGACGGAGCTGACGCTGGGAAGCATCGGTGATGTCGCGGCCCTCGAATTCCAGCGACCCCGAGCTGATTTCGGTCAGACGCACCAGACACCGGCCGAGCGTGGACTTGCCGCAACCGGACTCTCCGACGATGCCGAGGGTTTCCCCCGGCCAGATGTCGAGCGACACCGTATCGACCGCATGCACCGTCCGGCGCTGCGCCGGGAAGATCGAGCGGCCGACGCTATAACGTTTCGACAGATCGCCGGCGCGAAGCAGCGGCTGCTCGCGTGGCATGGCATTCATCGTTGCATCTCCACGCCGCCAGGCCTCTGGACGGCGAACTGTCTGCGCGTGGCCTCCGGCAACAAGCAGGCGGCGCGATGGCTCTCCCCTCGCATGATCGGCAGCTGGACCAGACAGGCGTCGTGGCGAAAGGCGCAACGGGGGCCGAAGGCGCAGCCTTTCGGCAGATTGGAGAGCGAGGGCGGAATTCCTGGGATGGCGGCGAGCCGGGCCGGACGTGGTCCCTCCATTGGCGGGATCGAGCCGAACAAGCCCCATGTGTAGGGATGCAGCGGCGCCCGGAACACGCTGCTCTTGCCGCCCTCCTCGACAAACCGTCCGCCATACATCACCAGCACCCGGTCCGCGACTTCGGCGACGACGCCAAGATCATGCGTGACCAGGATCACCGCGGAGCCGAACTGGTCGCGCAGCCGTCCGATCAGTTCGAGGATCTGCGCCTGCACGGTAACGTCGAGGGCTGTGGTCGGTTCATCCGCGACGAGCAGCACCGGGTTGCACGAGAGCGCCATGGCAATCACCGCACGCTGGCGCATGCCGCCGGAAAGCTGATGCGGGTAGCCGTCGACGACCCGATCCGGATTTGCGATGCCGACCGCATCCAGCAATTGCACGGCCCTCGCCCGCGCCGCTTTCGCCGACACTTTTTCATGCGCGCGCACCTGCTCGCCGATCTGGTTGCCGACCGTATGCACCGGGGTGAGCGCTGACATCGGATCCTGGAAGATCATCGCGATCTGGCGGCCGCGAATGGCATCGAGCGCGCGCCGCTTGAGCCCTATCAGCTCCTGTCCCATGAAACGGATGGAACCGGAGACGATAGCGTTGGGGCTGTCGATCAGCCCCATGATGGCGAGCAAGGTCTGGCTTTTGCCAGAACCGGATTCGCCGACCACCCCGACGATTTCGCGCTGCTCGACGGCAAACGAGACACCTCCCACTGCCCGCACCAGGCCCTCGTCGCTGCGGAAGGAGACAGTGAGATCCTTGACCACCAGAAGAGGAGCATCAGCCGACATTGCGCGCCCTCGGGTCGATGATGACGAAGACGACGTCGACGACGAAGTTTGCCATCACCACGAAGAAGGCGGCGTAGATCACCGTGGCCAGGATCATCGGCAGATCGAGGGTCTGCAGTGCCTCATAGGTCAGTTTTCCGACGCCCTGCAATCCGAAGACCACTTCGGTCAACAGCGCGCCGCCACCGACCAGGGCACCGAAATCGAGGCCGAACATGGTAACGAACGCGACCAGCGAGGTTCTGAGGCCATGATGCAGCAACACCCGGCGCTCGCCGATCCCCTTGGCCCGAGCGGTGCGGATGAAATCCTCCTGCATCATCTCGATCAGGCTTGCCCGCAGCACCCGGCCGTAGAGGCCGACATAGAGGGTTGCCAGCGTGAACCACGGAATGACGAGCGCCTTGAACCAGCCCCAGGGGTTCTCGGTCAGGGGGATGTAGCCGAGCGGAGGAACCCAGGAAAACAGCCAGCTGTCGTGCCAGCGGCTTTGCGTCAGCAGGTTGGCGACCTCACCCAGCCAGAAAACCGGAATGGACACGCCGACCAAGCTCAGGATCATCAGCGCCCGGTCGACGAATGTACCGCGCGTTGCGCCTGCGATCACCCCGACAATCAGTCCGCCCAGCACCCACAGCACTGCCGCGCCGCTGACCAGCGACAGCGTCACGGGGATGGCGCTTATCACGGTGGGAATGACGCGTTGCCCGCGATTGACGAAGGAGGTGAGATCCCGGCTGACAAAAAGCCGGTTCATCATCAGCCCATATTGCACCGGCAATGGCCGGTCGAGACCGAAATCGTGGCGGACTTGGATCAACGTCTCTTGCGAAGCATTGCGGCCGGCAATGCGCGCCGACGGATCGGCGCCGGGCGTCGCAAAGAAGATCAGGAAAGCGACGACACTGATGCCGAACATGACCAGCACCATCTGGCCGAGCCGGAAGCCGAGCGCGGCAACCACTAGACGCCCCTCGGCGAGGATTTCGGATCAAGCGCGTCGCGCACCCCGTCCCCCAGAATGTTGAGGGCCAGCACCGTGATGACAATGGCAAGCCCGGGCGCGAGTGCCACGACCGGCCGCGAATAGAGCAGGCCCTGGCCGTCCTGGATGATCGTGCCCCAGCTGGCATCCGGCGGCTGCACGCCGATCGACAGGAACGACAGCGAGGATTCTGTCATCATGTTGAGCGCCAGGATCAACGGCACGAAAACGATAATCCGGGTCACCACATTGGGCATGATGTCGCGCAAAAGGATGCGCCAGGGCGACGCGCCTAAACCGATCGCAGCGGTTACGAATTCGGCATGCATCAAGGTCAGGACATGGCCGCGGATCGGCCGCGCCACATAAGGCACATAGACGATGCCGATGATGAAGACCGGTAGCCAAAGGCTGCCGGAGCGGATTTCGAATGGACCGATCTGGATACTCTGCGCAATCAGCACGATCGACAGCGAAATCGCCAGCAGGAAAATCGGAAAGGCCCAGAGCACGTCGAGAATGCGCGACAGGCCGATGTCGACGATACCGCCGAAGAACCCGGAAACGACCCCGAGAAACGTCGCGAGGACGAGACACAGCACGGCTGCAGCACCCGAGATCAACAGCGAATCCCGTCCGCCGTAAAGCAGCCGCGCCGCGACGTCGCGGCCCTGGTTGTCGGCACCGAGCAGATAGGGGCCGATGCGCCAGGTCGGCCCGATCGGCGTCATGCCGAGGCCAAGGCCTTCGGTGGAGGGCTGCAGCACCGGCTGGGTCACCCCATCCACGACGATCTCGCCATTGAGATTGGTCACAAATGGATCGGTGCCGGAGACATATCGCGCATAAAGCGGCGCCGCCAGCGAGGCGATCACGATGACAACGAGCACGGCGAACGCAGATATTGCCGAACGATCGCCTTTCAGCTTACGCCATGCCGTGCGCCACGGGCCATCGGTGGCCCGGCGAACCGGGATGGCGGGCTGGTCCGCAATGACATTGACCATGAACAGGATTGCCTAGGAAAAATCTCGGCCTGGAAGATGCGCTGATCCGGCGCAAAAGGAAATGCGACGGAGAGCCGGCGGCGCTCCGTCGCATTGGGCTCCCCGGGGTTATTCCACCCAGGATTGGCTGACGATCCAGTAGAATTGCGGGCTGAAGGTGAAGTTCTTCAGCCTGGACGAGATGACATCGACCCGCTTCGGCGTGAACAGGACGGCGACCGGAGCCTTGTCCGTCACAGCCTTGTCGATGGCGGTCCAGAGTGTCGCGCCCTTGGCCGGGTCGACGATAGTGGCTGTTTCTGCCTCGGCCATCGATGCGTCGATCGACTTGTCACAGAAACCCGAAATGTTGACCGATGCGTCGGAACCCGGCGTGAACGAGGCACAGCTGAACAAGACCTGCAGAAAATTCGATGGCGCCGGGTAATCCTGGAACCATTGCGAGATCGAAATCTGCACCTTGTTGTTGGTGTTCTGGATGTAGGTGAACTGGATGTTCTGCGAGATCGGCTTGACCGACGTCTTGTAGCCGAGCTGGTTGAGCACATCCTGCAGATAGACGCCGATCGCCTTGGAGACGGTGGTGTCCTCCGTGATGATCGTCACCTCCTGACCTGCGGTTCCCGATTCAGCAACCAATTGCTTGGCCTTGTCCATATCCGGTGCGGACCACTTCTCGCCCGGATTGGCGGTAAACGGGCAATAAGCTGCAAATGACGGGAAGCCCGGCGGCAGGATCTGACAGGCCGGCTGCGCCAGATTGCTGCCGCCGAAGAGCTTGACGATCGCGGCGCGGTCGATGGCGAAGTTCACCGCCTGGCGAACGCGGATGTCGTTGAACGGCGCCAGATTGTTGTTCATCGGCGCATACCACATCGCCGTCAGCGGATGAACCGTGACCTGGCCGACATATTTGGTGCCGAGTTCGGCGAGACGGTCGGACGGCGGGGGATCGAACATCCAGTCCGCCTGCCCGTTCTCGACCGCCGTCACCGCCGCCTCGTCGGTAAGGCCGAATTCATAATCGATCTCATCCGGATATCCGGCCGGCTGCGCTTCCTTGCTCCATTCCTTGAAGTGGGGATTGCGCACGATCTTCATCAGCTTGTTGGGGTCGTAGCTTGCGATCATGTAGGGTCCGGTGCCCGGGATCGGATCGGTGCCGGCGTCCTTGAGCGGCGCGCTCGCCGGCAGGATCGACGCGTGCGGAACGGCCAGCTTCTGCAGGAACTCGGCATCCGGCTGGACCAGGTTGAAGGCAATGGTTCCGGCAGCATCGTCGACCGACAGGCCACCTTCGAGAGTACATGTAGCGGGCGCCTTCAAGCACGCATCCGCGCCGATGATGCCTTTGTAGAAGGTCCCGGCCGTCGGCCCGCTGATCTTGAAGATGCGCTGGAACGAAGCGACTACGTCCTTCGTGGTGACATCGGAGCCGTCGGCGAACTTGATGCCCTTGCGCAGCTTGAACACATAGGTCTTGCCGCCGTTCTCGACCTGCGGGAGGCTTTCCGCCAGATCCGCGACGACCTCGAAGCCGGTCTTGTCCCCGGCCTTCTTGTAGGTCACGAGGCCATCGTAGAGGACATAATTGATCTGGAAATACTGCAACGTGTAGTTGATGTGTGGATCGGCGGTGCCGGCCGCGGCATTGGCCAGCAATCGGAGTGTGCCGCCTGGCTTACCCTCCGCCGCCAAGGCGCCGCTCGCCGGCGACATCATCGTCATGCCGAACAGAGCCAGGCCGGGTATCAATGCTGCAAGTGCTTTTTGGGGTCGCATATTTGTGTTCCCTCAAGGAGACGTGTCGGCTTTTGCCGCGCTGAACCCGGTCGATCGACCATGGCGCGGCTGAAAAACAGTCCTGGGTCTGCGAACGGCGTCCGCTACTTCGCCCAATCGCAAAAGACTACGGCGAGCGAAGCCGAAGGGGAAAGCTATTAAGATAGATAGGGTCGGACAGGCTTGTCCCCGCCTATTTGTTGAGCACCCAACCGACCTGGCTATTTGACAAGCAATGGCCAACGGGTAAGCTTGCCGGATGCAAAGCCTTCCAGGCGATCTAGAGAGCCGGTTCCGAACGGGGATGAGCATCGACGCTGCCATGGCGGTGGCGACGGAGGTGCTGGAGCCCATCGGTTTCACCGCGTTCATCTACGACTATACGCCCGTGCCGGTCAGCCACAACGGCGAGCTTATCACGCCCTCGCTGATGGCTCTGCGCAACGTCCCGCGCGACATGCAGGATCTCTGGTGCAAGGGCGGATATTATCAGCTCGACCCGGTGCAGGAGGCCGCGCTCGCCGTATCGAGACCGTTCCTCTGGTCGCACAACGGTGTTCAGAGCACCGTTATGCAGCGCGTGCTTCAATCCAAGCATGATCCCGTCGTCAGCTATTTGCTCGACACCAGGATGACTTGCGGCGTCACCGTCCCCATTCGCCTTGCCGGCGGCGATCTCGCCACCTTCACCGCGATCCGTGCCGATCCGGAGGCCGGGTTCGAGACCGAAGCCAGACATTTCATCGCCGAGATCGGCGATCTCAGTCATCTGCTGCATGATTCCGTCTACGCCGGTTTCGATGCTGGAATCCGCACCTGCCAACATGTCCATCTGACGTCGCGCGAACGCCAGTGCCTGCGCCTAGCCGCTGCCGGACTGACGGCCAAGCAGGTCGCGCGCGAAATTGGCCGCGCGGTGCCAACCGCAACGCTGCACCTCAACGCCGCGACACGCAAGCTTGGCGCCCGCAACCGCTTCCATGCCATCGCGCTCGCCGCCCACTATCGGCTGCTCGAACCGGAGCATTGAGGCTCGCGATCCGAGGGCGACCGGCCTCGCCCGGGCAAACCTATAACGAGCAAACCTATAAATAATGCTAGCTGTAAATGCGCCGGGCCGCTTAGTACCGTCGGCCGCAAAACAAGGCTTGGGAGGGCCCGCACTTTGGCTCCTGCCGCGCCAGGATGCGGAGCTTAGACTGTGACGGCACATGCGACCACCGAAGGATTTAGCGACTACAAGGGTTATCGCACCTGGTACCGCATGACTGGGGACCTCGGTTCGAGCCAGCTGCCCCTGGTCGTCGCTCATGGCGGACCGGGCTGCACGCACGACTATGTGGATTCTTTCAAGGAGCTTGCCGACACCGGACGAGCCGTCATCCATTACGATCAGATCGGCAATGGCAAATCGACCCATCTGCCGGACAAGGGCGGCGACTTCTGGACCGTCGATTTCTTCCTGGGCGAGCTCGATGCGCTGCTCACCCACCTAGGCATTGCCGACCGCTACGCTCTGCTCGGCCAGTCCTGGGGAGGCATACTCTCGGCCGAGCACGCCGTGCGGCGCCCTGAGGGACTCAAGGCGTTGATCCTGGCCAATTCGCTGGCCTCAATGGCGCTGTGGGTGGAAGGGGCTCAGCAATTGCGCGCCGGGCTGCCTGCTGATGTGCAAAGTGCGCTCGACCGGCACGAAGCGGCGGGAACCACCGATCATCCGGAATATGTTGCGGCGACCAAAGCCTTCTACGACCGCCATGTCTGCCGCGTCGTTCCGATGCCGCCAGAGGTCGCCCGGACATTTGCGGCAATCGAGGAAGATCCGACCGTCTATCACACCATGAACGGCCCCAATGAGTTCCACGTCATCGGCACGATGCGGAACTGGACCATCGTCGACCGCCTGCATCAGATCGAGGCGCCGACCCTGGTTTTCCGAGGCTTCTACGACGAAGCGACCGAGGCCTGCGTCCAGCCCTTTCTCGATCGTATTCCGCACGTCGAAGGCCTGGTTTTCCCGAATTCAAGCCACATGCCGCACGTGGAGGAAAAGCACGACTGCCTCGCCGCCGTCGGGCGCTTCGTGGCCAAACACGATTGACCTTCCAGCAACACGCCTGGTCCGCTCAAACGCATCGTCGACGCCGCGCAGACGTCATGAAGACAGGTTCAGAAAACCTCGAACGGCCCTGCTGCCCCTTGCGCCGCCGACGCCCATTGTGATGGCTCTGCATTGGACGGCTCGCCGAGACTTAGTCGCTGAGAAACCTGACGGATACGGAGTGCGAGGGGACCCGATGCTGTCGACCCCCGAGTTTCGCTAAGCGCGTTGCAACCGAATTCATTAGCTGGCGTTAAAGTGCGGGTGGTTTAGCGGGAGGCTTTTCATGCAGACGTATCTCGTCGAGCGTATGGACGGCGACGATGTGATCTCGGTGCGCGTCGTCAACGCGCCGAGTCCGTTCAGAGCCGCAGCCATGGTGACGGATGGGCATGTTACCTTCCGAACATGGGAAAAGGATTGGATCCGCGTGACTGACGAAAATCGGGGACAGATCTATGCATATTGTTTTGTCCCCGGCAGCTACTCCGACACCGAACCATTGCCGGTATCGCCCGGGAAAACCGCAGAATAGGCAATGTGCCTGAATAGCGGCAATTTCCGTCTTCGATCCTACTTTGGCATGTGTGCAACAGGCGTTGCCAACTTGGCACGAACGCCAGTGCTCGCCGCGTCATGCGCGCCGCGCGCACCCAACGAGCCCGGCATGATTGGGTCGGCCGGCGGTTTGCGAAACAGACGAAGTGACTAACCAAGCGTCCTTGGGTGAAGATCGGGGCATCATCAGAATGATCGATGAAAAGATTGGGGCGGGGGGCGATAAGTGACCCTAATCATAGCGTGGGCGGCTCATGTCTTCGGCATATTTGGGATCAGAAGTCGCGGATCAGGATCTAGCAGTGGATTGTCAGACAACGACCTCCAATGAATGGTCAAGTGTCCCACAATACGCACTGGATCAGGATGGTCCCGTACTGCGCCCATTTCAAAGCTTGGGCGCCGATTTTACCAACATTGCCGTCTTCGATCACCTGAGAAATATCGTCCGCCAGTACCCCGACAAGCTTGCAATCAGCGACGGCGCCAATCGTCTGACTTATTCTCAGCTTCTCCGGTCTATTGAGACGCTGTCCTGCCAGATCGCTGCCGCCATCCCAGACGGACAGCCGATAGGAATTCTTCAGGCCAACTCGGCCTGGTATCCCGTGGCGATGCTGGCAAGCATGACGGCTGGGCGGCCTTCGGTGCCACTCAACGCGCGAGATCCTAGCTCGCGGATCCTTGAAATCGTGGCGGGGGCGCGGCTCTCAGCCATCCTGGGCGAGGGCAATGTCCGACCCGCCGGTTTGCCTCACCAGGTCAGTTGGATCGATGTGTCGACCAGTGCGGCCTCGCAATCTGGACAAGTGCCTCAGTCTTGTTCCGTCTCGGTCGATGCGTCCGCCATCGTGCTTTATACCTCAGGGAGCACGGGCCGCCCCAAAGGCATCGTTAACAGCCAGCGCAGCCTGCTGTGCCGGGTCCAGCAATATGTCGATGCATGCCACATCAACTCGGATGATATTTTCCTGCCATTGACCGGACCCGCCACAATCGCCGGGTGTCGGGAGATTCTCGCAGCCCTTCTCACCGGCGCTACCTTGCATCTGGTCGAAGTCGAAGCGGTCGGCTTGCGCGCCGTTCAACGCCTGGTGCGATCCGAAGGCGTGACAATTACCTATCTGGTGCCGGCGCTGCTTCGCGCGCTCATGGCAGACGGACCTGCTGAAGCGTTCCATTCACTTAGAGTCGCCCGGATCGGTGGCGAGAAGGTGCCCTGGACCGACATCGCCCTGCTGCGCAAGGCCGTCTCCGATACGTGCCTCATCCAGATCGGTTACTCGTCAACCGAGACCACCGGCTCGCAATGGTTCTTGCCGCGAGACTGGCCGGAGCATGGAGATTCGGTTCCAGTTGGTTGGCTGCTCCCGGGAATCACCTTCGCAATCGTCGACGAAGCGGGCCGCTGCGTTCAATCGGGCCGCAGCGGAGAGCTTCTGATTAGGAGCCCGTATGTCTTGCTTGGCCATTGGGAGGACGGGGCCGTTGTGCCGGCGGCGTCAGACCCGGATGATCCAGGCCTTCGGATTTTCGCGACAGGTGACCTTGTCCGACTTGATGATCAAGGCCTGCTGCACGTCGTCGGTCGCAAGGGGCGCCAGATAAAGATCAACGGCCGACGCGTCGAGCCAGCCGAACTCGAACGGGTGCTGCGTTGCGCGCCCGCTGTTGCGGATGCCGTGGCAATCGTGACTGCAGCCAATGAGCTAGTCGCCTTTGCCGTTCCTCGGCGCTCGGCCGAAGCGACCTTATCGGACGAGCTTCGCCAGCTTGTCAGGACCAATCTGCCGCCGCCGCTGCGTCCCTTGCGGTTGCACACGATCGCCGAGATTCCGCGTCTGCCGAGCGGCAAAGTCGACATCACGACCCTTGCAGAGATGGATCTTTCAGCCAGAGAGACAGCAGCGACGGCGCGTCCGCTCGAGCCGCGAGGCAAGCTGACGGCGCAGCAGATCGTCCAGCGGGCATGGACCAGCATCCTCAATACGCGCGTGGCGGCAGGACGCTGGGATGACGCTGGAGGAGATTCGCTGAAGCTGCTGCACTGCGTCATGGAGATCGAAAGCGCCATTGGGCAGGAGCTCGGTCTTGAGGCCTTCACCGTCGGGATGAGCGTGGACGAAATGGTCAAGGCGGTCGTGTCTGCACAGGCAGGCGACCAAAGCGCGCGCGCCCAGAAGCACGACCCTCCAATTCTTTTTCTGTTCCCGGGGTCCGTCGGCTATGGCCCAAGCCTTGCTGCCTTTGCAGCAGCGATGGGCAAGATCACCCGCGTTGCCCCGATCAGGTATCCGGCCCTGGCTATGATACTGCGCGGGCAAAACAGCCTCGCCGACATGGCCGATGCCGCCGTCGAGCAGATCCGCCGCGCTCAACCCTCGGGTCATATACGACTTCTCGGCCATTCGCTCGGCGGCGCTGTCGCTTTCGAAGTTGCGGCGCGGCTGCTGGCCGCGGGGCGAACCGTAAAGTTCCTCGGCATTCTCGACACCAGTCTCGTCGGCGAGCGAAGCGCCCGCTGGGAGACGTTTACGCGCACCTTCAATCGAATCCGAACCAACCGCGTATCCGCTTACCGGATGGCTTGCCGGGCCCTCGCGAAAGTCGCCGTGGCAATGAGGCGCGAGGCGCAACTGGTCCGGTTTCTCGATCGCTTCGCTCAGGGACAGTTTAACGCTACGAGTTTTAGAACCAAACTGGAACTGCAAGAGGTTTTGCGGGCGCGAGCTTTCTTCCAGTGGGTGGCAGAGCCAAAGCCGGCGCTGCCGATCACAGGCACCCTGTTCCGCTGTGCTCGACCCGGAATGCCTCTGGCCATCGGCTGGGATCGCGTCTTCGCCCATCTGGACGTGATGCCAATCGTCGGCACCCACATCGATATGGTCGTAGAGCCTCACCTCGCCACCAACCGCCCCCTTATCGAGAAAGCGGTGGCGCAAACCTATTCGCCAACCGAGTCTCGCAAACTGGAGTACAAGCCATCGACGTGATCTCAACATTCGGCAAGGATGCGCTGGTGCTCGACGCTGGCGCGGAGGTCGATGGCATCGTCCAGATCCTGCGCCAGCAGGTGTTTGGTACGCTGCGACGTCGAGGGGTGGTTGTCGGCCTCTCAGGCGGCATCGACAGCTCCGTCGTCGCGGCGTTGTGTGTTCGCGCCTTCGGGAAAGACAAGGTCCTCGGAATATTCATGCCGGAGCGCCATTCCTCCGGCGACTCGCTAAGGCTTGGCCGCACTGTCGCCGCACAGCTTGGCATCGATACGATCCTGGAGGACATAACACCGGCCCTCGAAGCGATCGGCGCCTATAGTCGGCAGACCGAGGCAATCCAGACTGTCGTTCCCGAATATGGGGACGGCTGGAAATGCAAGCTGGTGCTCGCGTCGGTTCTCGAGAGCAACGGTCTCAACATCACGCGCCTCACGGTTCAGGACCCTGAGGGCAGGACCGACACGGTGCGTCTGCCGTCGGCAGCCTATCTGCAGATCGTCGCTGCAACCAATTACAAGCAGCGCCTGCGCAAGATGACCGAGTACTACCATGCCGACCGCCTCAACTACGCGGTAGCGGGCACGCCGAACCGCCTGGAGTACGATCAAGGCTTCTTCGTCAAGCAGGGCGACGGAATTGCCGACCTGATGCCAATCGTTCACCTTTACAAGACCCAGGTCTATCAGTTGGCCGAATATCTTGGGGTGGAGGAAGAGGTCCGGCGCAGACCGCCCACCACCGACACCTTCTCGATGGCGCAGAGTCAGGAGGAGTTCTACTTCGCGCTGCCTTATTATCTGATGGATCTGTGCCTCTACGGCTTGAACCACGGGATCGCCAGCGAAGACGTCGCTGAGGCCACCGCCCTCACCGCGGCGCAGGTCCAGAAAGTCTTCAAGGATATCGACAGCAAACGGCGCGCCGCACGCTATCTTCACGCGCGGCCGTTGATGTCCTCTTCGATGGGCGAGGGCTAAGCGATGTGCGGCATCGCCGGAATTGTGTCACTGAGCGCCGCCGCGCCGCCCCCTTCCCGCGATGCGCTGATGCGTATGGCGGGCGCCCTGGCGCATCGCGGCCCGGACGAGCGCGGCCTCTACCGGGACAAACGTGCGGGATTGGCGCATGCCCGCCTGTCCGTCATCGATCTCGCGAGCGGCCAGCAGCCCCTCGCTGGCGCGGGCGACACAATGTGGATCGTCTTCAACGGCGAAATCTTCAATTACGTCGAGCTGCGACAAGATCTGGTCGCGCTCGGTTATCGCTTCCGCACACGCAGCGACACCGAGGTCATCGTCCATGCCTATCATGCCTGGGGCGAGGCCGCCTTCGAGCGGATGAATGGGCAATGGGCAGTCGCCATCTGGGACTCAGTGGCGGGTCGTCTCGTCTTGTCGCGGGATCGGTTCGGCATCTGCCCGCTGCATCTTTGCGAGCATGGCGGACGGCTTTACTTCGCCAGCGAAGTGAAGGCCATTTTCGCGGCCGATGCGGATATACCCCGCGCCTTCGATCCAGCCGGCATCGACCAGACTTTTACACTCTGGACTGTCGTGCCGCCGCAAGCCGTATTTCGAGGAGTAAGCGAACTCACGCCGGGGCATGTCCGCATTTATGACAGCGGCGTCGTTCGCGAGCGGGCTTTTTGGAAGCCTAGCTATCCAGAGGTTGACGGACTCGGCGGTGATGAATTCACCGGCTCGCTTGATGACGCGGTGGAGGAAGTGCGCAGCGCCCTGGAGGCCGCGACGGCGCTAAGGATAGTACGCGCCGACGTGCCGGTCGGCTGCTATTTGTCCGGCGGGCTCGACAGCTCGCTTGTCGCCGGGCTGGGGAGACGCTTCGCGGGCGAGCGCTTCCAGACTTTCTCCCTGCGTTTTGCCGACGCCGAGTATGACGAGACGCATTTCCAGCGCCTGGTTGCCGGCGTGGCCGGCAGTGACCATCATGAGGTGGTCGTTTCGCGCAGCGATATCGCTGGCATCTTTCCTGAGGTGATATATCACACCGAGCGGCCTATCCTTAGGACCGCGCCGGCGCCGCTGTTCCTGCTCTCGAGACTGGTGCGCCAGCATGGCATCAAGGTCGTGCTGACTGGCGAAGGGGCCGACGAAATGTTCGCGGGCTACGATTTGTTCCGCGAGGGCAAGGTTCGCCGCTTCTGGGGACACCAGCCCGCCTCGACGCGACGCCCGCGGCTGCTGGAGCGCCTCTATCCTTACCTCAGCCGCTCGCCGGTGCAACAGCAGGCGATGGCACGCCAGTTCTTCGGGCGCGACATCCACGCCCACGACGCGCCTGGTTTTGCGCATGACACGCGCTGGCGTACCACAAGCGCCATCAAGCGACTGTTTTCGGCAGACATGCGCGCCCAAACGGAGCGCCGCAACGCCGTGTCCGAGCTGCTTGCCCGCCTACCGGCGGAGTTTTCGCGATGGGGCTCTCTTGCGCAGGACCAGTATATCGAGATCCAGACGCTTATGTCGGGATACCTGCTTTCCTCGCAGGGGGACAGGATGCTCATGGCCCATTCCGTCGAGGGGCGATTCCCATTCCTCGATCATGAACTCGTGACGCTCGCGAATTCGCTTCCGGCCGCCTACAAGCTGCGCGTGCTCGACGAAAAGCACGTGCTGAAGCGTGTCGCGCAATCGATCGTGCCGTCGGAAATCGTCGCTCGCAAGAAGCAGCCGTACCGGGCCCCCAACGCGCTTTGCTTCGTCGCAGATGGCGCTCCGGCCTATATTCGCGAAGCACTTTCGGAGGCGGCGCTGCGCGAGGCAAACGTCTTCGATCCGAAGTCGGTTACCCGGCTGCTGAGCAAGTGCCAGGCGAGCGCCGGCGGCGGCGACCTGTCCAACTCCGACAATATGGCGCTGGTCGGGGTGCTGTCGACGCAGCTTCTTCATCAGCAATTTATCGCGAGCCGTCCCAGTGGGGCTCGCACGCTCAAGCTCAGCGTCGATATCGACCGCGAGCATCGCGAAGAGGTGCTCGCATGATACACGGCGCCGTACCGCTCCTGCACGACTATCTCACCCACTCTGCCAGCCGGCTCGGCGGGAAGGTTGCCCTGGTGTGCGGCAACCAACGTGTCACCTATGGCGATCTCGATATGCGCTCGAACGCCATAGCGCACCATTTGAGCGAGGCTGGAATTGCGCGTGGCGATCGGGTGGTGATCTTCGCCGACAACACTGTCGAGGCCGTCGTCGCTTTCTGGGCCGTGCTCAAGGCCAACGCCGTGGTGTGCATCGTCAACCCGCTCACCAAAAGCGACAAGCTTGATTATCTGCTCAACGATTGTCGCCCGACGGCACTGATCACCGACAAACACCTGCACTCGATTTTCAGGGAGCCGGCGCGGAATTGTCCATCCTTGCGCTGTGTGATCGTCTCCGGGCCGATCGAACGCGACGATCTGCAAGAACTGCCGCATGCTGTGGGCTGGGACACTACGGTAGCGGCAGCCCGCAGCACGCCGCCCGCACGTCGCTGCATCGATATCGATCTCGCTGCAATCATTTATACGTCCGGCTCGACTGGCGAGCCCAAGGGCGTGATGCTGACGCACCGCAACATGATTGCCGCGTGCGCCTCGATTTCCTCGTACCTGGCGCTTGCCGAAGACGAGGTGATCCTCAACGTCCTGCCCCTCGCCTTCGACTACGGTCTTTACCAGATGATCATGGCGTTCCGAGCGGGGTCTCGGCTGGTGCTTGAACGCTCGTTCGCCTTCCCGGCGCAGATCCTTGGGCTGATTAAGCAAGAAAGGGTGACGGGTTTTCCCGGCGTACCGACCATCTTCGCCGCACTCGGGGAGCTCAAGTCGCTCAGGGATCAGGATTTTTCGAGTATTCGCTACGTCACGAACACTGCGGCCGCCCTGCCGCTCAAGCACATTCTCCTGCTTCAGGAGCTATTTTCTGGTGCCCGTATCTATTCGATGTACGGCCTTACCGAATGCAAGCGCTGTACCTACCTGCCGCCGGAGGATCTGGAGCGAAAGCCGTTGAGCGTCGGGATCGCCATCCCCAATACGGAAATGTGGATTGTCGACGAGCATGACAGGCGGGTCGGCCCCGGTGTCGTTGGCCAACTCGTCATCCGCGGAGCGACGGTGATGAAGGGCTATTGGGGCAAGCCGGAGGCGACGGCCAGGAAGCTCAAGCCCGGACCGCTGCCCGGTGAGCAGGTCCTGCACACCGGCGACTACTGCCGGATGGACGCCGAGGGCTACCTCTACTTTGTCGGTCGCGGCGACGAGATCATAAAATCGCGAGGGGAGAAGATAGCGCCGAAGGAGGTAGAAAATGTATTGATGGACATTGCGGGCGTACGGCAAGCCGCGGTCATCGGCGTTCCGGACGAGTTGCTCGGGCAAGCAGTGAAGGCTTTTGTCGTGATGGAGCAAGGAAGCATCATCGGCGAAAAGCAGTTGCAGAAAGAATGCCAGAGACGGCTGGAAAACTTCATGGTTCCGAAATCCATCGTTATTGTACCCAGTCTGCCGATGACCGACACGGGCAAACTCAAAAAAACGTCCCTGTCATGAGTCGGTATCAGGGCGAAGTTGATCAGCATTCATCTTTTGTACCGGAGGCGAAATCAATGTTATCTACCAAGGATAGAACCGATACCTGCAGCGATCAAATTCGCGCTTTCCTGGCGTCGAATTTCTATATAGCCGATCCGGAGAGCCTGGAGAGCGACACCTCGCTTCTCGACCAAGGCATCGTGGACTCGACGGGGGTGCTCGAGGTTATTGGCTTCATCGAGGAGACCTTCGGCATCACAGTCGAAGACAGCGAGCTCCTGCCCGAGAACCTCGATTCCATCGAGGGAATTGCGCAATATGTCAGGCGCAAGAAAAACTGATTGCCGGTATCTCGCGCATCTCTGTTTCAAATTCCGGGTGGTTTCAAGCCCCGACCACGCGTCTGAACCTGCCACGACTGCGGTTCTTACGCCTGCGCCTTCGTATGTCCCACAACCACCCTGCCCTCGCCGGCTTGGTTGGTGACTGCCCGGATACTCTCATAAGCCTTGGAACGCTCGAGCAAACTCATGACCTGCCGGTCCTGGCCAAGGCCAACCTCAAAAAGCAGGATGCCTCCGCGCCGCAAATAACGCGGCGCGTCCTTGAGCACCCGCATATGGATGCTCAGGCCGTAGGGGCCGGCTGCAAACGCTTCACGCGGCTCAAGCTCGACCAAATGCGAACGGTCGCCCTCGAGCCGTTTTTCCGAAATGTAGGGCGGGTTGCAAACGATCACGTCGATCGTGCCGTCAAGCTCCAAGCCGGAGAAGGCGCTGAACAAGTCGCCCTGAAGGACCGTTACCCGGTCCTCCATATCAAGATGGGTGACGTTGCGGCGCGCGACCTCGACGCATCCATCGGTAAGATCGCTTGCCCAGACGCGCGCGGTGGGAGCGTGGTACGCGATGGCGCACGCCAGATTGCCCGCCCCACAGCACATGTCGACAACGCGAGGCACCGGCAAGTTCAGTTGGCTCAGAACATCGAGAGCGGCCTTGCCGAGCAGTTCCGTTTCCGGTCGAGGAACAAGCGCGCCGGGCGAGACGAGCAACTGCAATCCCATGAAGGTGCTGCGGCCCCTGCCGTAGGCATCCGCAACATTGATCTCTTCGCTCATGACACTCGCCTCCCCGATTTTAGCCGGTGTTGGTGGCCGACAATTGCGTACCGATGAAGTGTATCTCAAAACCGTTGAACTCTCGATCGACAAAATCAAAACCCATTGGCCCCCCAGAGGCTTTGAAGCCGTGATGCTACAAAGATGATCATAAGCTTCTGCTCTGTGTCATGATTAGGAATATCTCCTTACCCGACCCGGTTATCCCCAGCCTGGCAAGCCAGTTGCCGAATTCTCAGCCTGACGTCACGATTTTGCTACATTTTAATCAAAGAAGGCACGTATGTAAGCAATTCGTAATGTTCCAGCAGCGAAGGGCGGAGCTGCTGCTTCCCGGAAGGTTAAAGTTTGTCCCTCATCGACAGAACCGACGAGATTGCGCGGCAATTTCGCGTCAAAGAGCGCACATCATGAAGTCAATTAAAGGGCGCTCGCTCGATCTACGCTCCGCGATGTTCGGCTGTTTGCACGGCCTCGTTGGCGTAGGCGTTTTCTCCGCATTGATAAATATCCTCGCCTTGACCGGCTCCGTCTACATGCTCCAGGTCTACGATCGCGTGCTGCCTTCGCAGAGCGTGCCGACTCTTGTCGGATTTACAATCGGGATGCTGGGACTTTACGCGGCCTATGGGCTCCTCGATTTCGTGAGGCTTCGCCTGTTGGTCCGCATCGGCAGCCGCCTGCATAGAAATCTGCAGCAAAAGGCGTTCGCAGCCTCGCTTTCCCTGCCCCTCGTTGCCGGGCCGGATGCGAACCGGGTACACCCACTTCGTGATCTGGACCAGCTACGTGGCTTTCTTTCCGGACTGGGGCCGACAGTCTTATTCGACGCTCCCTGGATACCATTTTATATGGTGGTCATCTATCTGCTGCACCCCGCGCTTGGCGTGCTGGCAACGCTCGGCGCTTGCGCCGTTGTGCTTTTGACGGTGGTTGCGGAGATCATCGGCCGCAAACCTGCGGCTCGTGCATCTGAAACACTCGTTGCACAGCGGCTTCTGGCCGATTCCGGCCGCCGTAACGCAGAGGTTGTTCAGGCGATGGGCCTGTCCGCCCCGCTTAGCCGGCGCTGGAACGAGGTCAGTCATCTTTATCTGAAGAACCAGGAACGGCTCTCCGATGTCGTCGGCGCGGCGAGCTCACTGTCGAAGACGCTCCGAATGGCTTTGCAATCATGTGTACTGGGGCTTGGTGCCTACCTTGTGATCGGGGGCGAGGCCTCGCCGGGCGTGATCATCGCGTCGTCCATATTGCTGGGCCGCTCACTGGCGCCGGTCGATGTGGCGATCGCAAACTGGAGAGGGTTTCTGGCAACCCGCAAAAGCTATTCCGAGCTGGCGGCAGCGCTGGATGCTTTTGACAGCCAGCAAGAGCCAATGGAACTGCCAGGCCCAAAGGCAGAGCTTGCGGTCGAGGAATTAACCGTCGCGCCACCAAGCCTGCAGAAGCCAACAATCTTCAATGTAAGCTTCCGCTTGTCCAGAGGCGCAGGGTTGGCGGTCGTCGGCCCGAGCGGCTCCGGCAAGACCACGCTCGTGCGCGCTTTGGTCGGGGCATGGAAGCCGCTTCGTGGAACGGTAAGATTGGACGGCGCCGCGCTCGATCAGTGGAATTCAGAGCTGCTCGGCATTCATATTGGCTACCTGCCGCAGGATGTTGAGCTGTTCGACGGGACGATCGCGGACAACATTTCAAGGTTCGGCGGCAAAAGCGACGCAAAAGGCGTGCTGGCAGCTGCCAAAGCTGCGGGCGTGGACAAGATGATCATGCGTCTTCCGCAGGGTTTTCAAACACGCATCGGAGAAGGCGGCGCAGCCCTGTCGGCTGGGCAGAGGCAGCTCGTCGGGCTCGCCAGGGCACTTTATGGCGATCCATTCCTCGTCGTTCTTGACGAACCAAATTCCAATCTGGATGCAGACGGCGATGTTGCTTTGGCCGGCGCAATCCTGGCAGTGCGTCAGCGCGGCGGTATCGTGATCGTCGTTGCGCATCGTCCCTCCGCTCTCGTCAATATCGATCAGGTACTCGTCCTGTCGAACGGGATGCTCCATTCGTTCGGCTCGCGCGAAGACGTTCTGACAAATGTGATCCGGCCCTTCCCGCGTCCGGACAAGCCAAACACTGTCGTTCCGCTGCAGCACGGTGCAAGCGGGCATGCGTGAGGTATTGCTTAGTGTCTAACGTGACCATGTCGTCATATGCTGCGGTCGGGGGTGAAGGCCAACCGATCGGGGCGAAACCAGAGCCGGGTGGCATCCGGGCCAATCTACCCTGGGCCAATCTGCTCTGGAGCCTGGCAGCACATTGTCGTTCCGCCGCACAAACGTGCAGCCGGGCATATGTGAGGTATTGCTCTACCGTTACCGTGTCGTCATACGCCGCGGCCGGTGGCAAAAGCCGATCGTTGGAGACGAAGCCAGAGCCGGATGGCATCCGGGCCAATCTGCTCTTGGGCCTGGCAACCAGCTTGCTTTTGATCTTTGGCGGAGGGCTCTGGCTGGGATTGACAACGATTGCCGGCGCGGTGATTGCACCTGCAACTGTGGTGGTCGAAAGCAACATAAAAAAAGTCCAGCATCAAACCGGCGGCACCATCGGCGGAATCTTCGCGCAGGACGGGGATCATGTGAAGGCCGGCGACGTGTTGGTCAGGCTGGACAACACATTGACCCGAGCAAACCTGCAGATAATCACCGAGGACCTCAATCGCGCCACCATTCGTCTGGCCCGACTGGAGGCCGAGCGCCAGGGTCTGCCGGAAATGCAGATCCCGCCCAGCCTTCGGGTTCAAATGGGTGACCCGCAAGTGGCGGCACTTGTCAGTGGCGAGCGTGCCTTGTTCGAAAGCCGTGCTGCGGCGCTGGCTGGCCAGAAGGCACAATTGCAAAGCCGTGCGAAGCAGCTGGAACGTCAGATCGATGGCCTCAAGGCACAGCAGTCTGCGACGGATGAGTCTCTGGATTTGCTGACCAAGAACCTTGCTGATGTCGAATCTCTCTACTCAAAGAAGTTGGTGTCCAAGGAGAGGTTGAGCAATGTCAGCCTGGAGAAGACCCGGACGCGCGGCGAATCGGGACGCCTTGTCGCTGCGATAGCGGAGGTACAAGCTCACATCAGTGAAACGGACCTGCAGGTGCTTCAGCTCGACGACCAAATGCGGAGCGACGTAACCAACGAACTTCGCGAAACGGAAGCCAAACAGACCGAACTCAGTGAGCGCAAGGTGGTGGCGGAAGACGAACTCGGAAGGACAGACATTCGCGCCCCGCAATCGGGCACAGTACAGGAATCTTCGGTCCACACCATCGGTGGCGTGATTGGCGCTGGGGAGGTGCTCATGATGATTGTGCCCGATTCCGACAACCTTGTCGTCGACGCTTCGATTCCTCCGTCGCGTATCGATGACGTCCATCCCGGACAGCAGGTGTCAATCCGCTTTCCGGCGTTCGACGCCGGCACCACACCTGCTTGCGAAGGCTCGATCAACCGCGTCTCTGCAGATCTGATCAAGGATCAGCAACGTCAGCTTTCTTATTTTTCGGCGCGCATCGACGTCGAGAATGAAGCGACCTGCCTGACAGGAGAGAAAATACTCAAACCGGGCATGCCCGCCGAAGTCCACATAAGAACCGACGAGCGCAGTGTCTGGTCCTACTTGATGAAACCCCTTACCGATCAATTTTCCAGAGCTTTCAGGCAGTAACCGGTTGGCAACCCAACCGACAGCGCAGCCGATCTATCGGGTCGCCGCGTTTTCGAGAGCGCTACTGAACCTTACCTCGATCGTGTCTCCCGGCATGACCTCGGTGTCTTCTTGGGCCGGCTGTTTCCGCCATGCTTCGCCGACCTTGCGAACGATCGTGACCTGAGCCTGGATCGTTTCGCCGGCAACCGGCAACGGCAGAGCGGCAGCTCCCGTGGGCTGCAACTTCTGGCTGGCTGCACGAAGTCTTGCGCTGATGTCGGCAAGACGCACGTTGGTATCCTTCAACTCAGTCAGCAGACCCATCCTTCTTTGGTTGACATTGCGTTCGTGCTGTCTGGCAAAATCGTCCTGCTGACGTCGTGCTCTCATAAGTTCAACCGACGTTTCGAGTGCCCGGCTGGAAGAAAGAACCAAAGCGCGCCGGACATCGGCGAGCCGGGTATTGGTGAGATTTCCGGACTCAAACGCTTTCCTTACGCGCGCCAGCTCGTCTTCGTCCGCCTTCACTCCATCCGCTTCGGCCTGCTCGCGCTTGAGCAGGGTCTCGGTTTGTGCAGCAGCATCCTTGCCACTTTTTTCGAGAAAGCCCTGCTCTTGCCGGAAGTTGTCCAACGAGAGCTTCAGCCCTTCTGCTTCGGCTTGGGCGATCGCCGGCGCAAAACCTGCCGGTAAGGGCGATCCTTGTGGTGGCTGCATATCGAAAGTCGACTTGTCCTGAAGTTCGGCGCGGATGCGGGCGCTGTGAAAATAGTCTCTCGTGTATTCCCCCCAAAGCGACTCATAATCGCGCCGCAGATCCACCGGATCGGGACCAACCTGGTTTGCCCGCGACCGCAAAAGGCTGAAACCACCTGACACGGCAATCGCCTGCCGCACGGTCATCAGCGGGCGGTAGGCCTGCTGTCCGGGAGTGAGCACGTCGCCGGTCACATAGATCGGCCTGTATTCTGCAACCACGGCGGTCACGTCTGTCGGCTTGATGACGATCATTTGCTCACGCCCGTCAGGCAGACGCTGGTGGAATATTTTGGTTGGCAAGATCGTCTGCATGCGTGTTTGCAGTTCAGCCGGAGTTAGGCCGCCCACCGAAACCATCCCGACTTCGGGAAGCGCGATCGTGCCGTCCATCTGGATCACCGCACGTTGCGTTCGCTCCGGGATGGCGGCAATTCCTATCTCGACGGTGTCGCCGGCGGAAAGTCGATAAGCGACCCGCGCTTCCGCTGCGCCGGCCGTATCCATGGCCGCCAGCATACCGAACACGACAAGAAGGATTCGATTAACGAGGACCATTGGCGGCAATCTCCTTCTGGTTCGACCGCGGCTCTTCCGGCCAATCGAGACGGGTGACGAATTCGTAGACCGGCCCGCCAGGCACGCCCCAGTTGCTCGACCAGATTACCTGTGAGCCGTCGGGGGATGGCGAGGCATGGGTCTCGCTCCAGTAATCGGACGGGACGTTGTGAGTTTGCGTGACGCGTCGAACCTCCCCGCTGCCGTCGAGGCGAAGCGCGATCACCTCTCGCGCATATGGCGCCCAGTCGGGATTGGCAGATATCTCTTCCGGCTTGCCGCCATAGCTCACGAACACCCAACCGCGCCTGTCCAGTGCCCGCAGGGATGCATGCTCGGCTTCGCCGAACTTCATAAGTGAGGTGACCTTTCCGTCGGCCAGCCTCCTTTTGATGACATGATATTTGTCAGGGTCGGATTTGCTGATGCCCACGAAAACTTCGCTGCCATCTTCATCGACCGTCATATCGCCATGGCCGGGGCGATGATGGTCCGTCCACCTCTGCCGCAACGTCCCGTCGACGGCGAAAATAGCTCGCTGTTCTGTGTCCTCTTTCACATTCTGAAAGCACAGGATGTTCGCTCCGAGCGGGGAGATCGAGCAGGCGCTGACGGTTCCGGCAAGCTGGGCAAGATCGATGTCCGGAAATTTCCGGCGCTGCTTGAGATCATAGGCAAATACAACTGTCGCGCCATCCCCACGGATTGCGCGCACTGCTATGCGATCGCCGTCACGGCTGGGATTGCCTTTGGACGGCCCGAACTGAAGATCATGATAATTCGATGAAACGAACAGGACGTCTTCGCGATTGGTCCGCGGCGCCCAGGTCGAAATTTTCCGGTCGTGAACGCAGATCATCAGATCGGCATTTTGCGGATGCCATTCGCATTCAGCCGATCGAGCACGACGGAAAAGCGGGACATAGGTCTGCCCGTCGAAAAAGCACATGCCATTGCAGCCGTTGGTGATGACGAGGAGACTCTGGTCCGAATTCCAGGCCTGGGCGCTGGAATAACGGTGGCTGCAAAATTTTTTCTCGCATACGACGCCATTCCCAAGAGCCCCAGGCTTGGTAATGCGCATGAAAATTGTCCCGAAGGCTGGATCGGTCGCGGGTTGGAGATAATCGGGCAAGTCCATCATCACTGGCGCAACAAATTGTCTCGACGCGCTGCTTTGCCGACTGCCTGCCACGGTCAAATCCAACGACAAGGCAGCCGCAATCAACAGCGGAGCCAATCCACGCGAGCGAAAGGTCATGTCATGTAGCCCATTTCGTGTCGCACCCGGCCTTCGCTGAGGCGCCCCTGCCACCATCCGATGGTCCGCTCCAACCCTTCGCGCAGGCTGGTCTGGGCGCGCCATCCAGTCTTGCTTTCGAGGAGCGAAGAATCGGCCAGCAAGGCACGCACCTCGGAATTCTGCGGCCGCAGACGGCGCTCGTCGCGGTGGATTGGTTTTTGGCAGCCACTCAACTCGATCACCAAATCCAATATGTCCGAGATCGTCACAGCGCGCTGGCTTCCGGCATTGTAGGCATTGCCAAATTCGAGCTCAGCCGAACCTGCGGTCAAAAACGCCGCCGCAGTGTCTTCCACGAAAGTAAGATCGCGGATCGGGCTTGTGTCTCCCACCATGATCGCCGGGCATTTTTTGTCGAGAGCCTGGCGTATGATGGTCGGTACGATGGCCCGCTCGCTCTGGCGTGGGCCATACGTATTGAAGGGGCGCATGATAACCACGGGGATGTCGAACGATCTGGCGTAGGACTCCGCCATCATGTCCGCACCGATCTTGGATGCCGAATAGGGTGACTGTCCCTGCAATGGGTGGGATTCGCTGATAGGCATTGTCAGCGCGGTGCCATAAACCTCGCTGGTCGAAGTGTGCACCACACGCTCCGTCTCCCATTGGCGCGCCGCTTCGAGGACATTGACCGTGCCCAGGATGTTGGTCTCTACATAGGACTGGGCCGCGGCATACGAATACGGGATGGCGATCAGTGCGGCGAGATGAAACACCACCGCCTGGCCGCGCACGATCCGGTTAAGGAACGCGCTGTCGCGAACGTCGCCGCGGACGAGGTTCAGCTGGCTTCGAATGGTGTCCGGTAAATCGTCCAGCCAGCCGTGGCTGTCGAAGGAATTGTAGAGAGCCAGCGCAGTGACGTCCGCGCCGCCACGGACGAGCGCTTCGGTGAGATGCGACCCGATGAATCCATCGGCACCCGTAACCAGAACTTTCCTGCCCTTGTATCCCATGACCCAAGCGTTCCCCTATGACGTGAGGCACTGACTTTGCAAATCCACGAGAGCGCGGGTACCCCACCTGCTCTCAAATTCCGATCCGCGGCGGCGAAACGACGCCAAGCACCGCCAGCAAGCCGCGCACCATCCAGATGACATCAGAGACGATCGTGCGCTGCGGATAATAGGAAAGGTCGAGCTTGGCTTTGGCAGGAAACAGAACCTCGCGGTAGAACAGCAGCGGGTCCACGGATCGGGGATAAAAATGAGCTTCATGCCGGAAGAGAACCTGGGCTGGACCAAACAAGCCTGGCTTGTATTGTAAAATACCCTCGAAGCCCCCGCGAAAACAATCGGCGAAAGCAAGGCTCTCCGGGCGTGGCCCGATGATTGCCATCTCGCCTCTGAAGACGTTCCAAAGCTGTGGCAGTTCGTCGAACTTGGTGGCGGCGAGGAACCGCCCTACCGGCGTCATGCGGCTGTCATCGGCCATGGTCAGCGCCAAGCCACCGGGATCGCATTGCACGCTGAATTTGCGGAACTTGTACATGCGGAATGGGCGAGCACCGGCCCCGACGCGGGTCTGCGCAAAGAAGATGGGCCGACCGCCTTCCAGCAGCAGCGCCACGGCAATCAGCAGCATCAGCGGAGCGAAGACGATCGCCGCGGCTGCAGCAATGACGAGATCAATTGCTCGTCTCGCAGACCCATGGGCGGCGCTTGAGACGTTAGGCCGGTGAATGGCTAGGTCCAGGGCATTCATGCGGCTGTTCCTGTCTGAGCACAGTTATTGACCGCCGCGGCAAGAGCGACCACTACCGTTTCGACCAAAGGTGCGGTGATCTGCGGATGCAGCGGTACCGTGAGTTCGCGCTGGGCGAAATCTTCCGTGCGCGGTAAACGAGTACCGGGAATAAGCTCACGATAGAGCGTCATCTGGTGCACCGGCGGGTAATGGATAGTGGTCTGGATCCCTTGCGCGCGCAGTGCGTCGATGACGTCTTGCCTGTCGGCGTAACGTGGCAAAAGGATAGGCATGATGTGGTAGGCCGACGTCCGCGGCTCGTGGAACGGGATGGTCACGGCCGGGCAATGCTTCGCGATGAGACGGCGATACAGCATGACCAGGATACGCCTGATCTCATTCCACTCCTGCAAATTTTGCAGCTGGACCAGTCCAATTGCAGCCCGCAATTCATCCATGCGATAATTGAATCCGAGCATGGTGACATCATACTGCGGGGTGCGGCTGTTCAGCCTTTGACGTGTCCCAGTGGTCATCCCATGTCCACGCGCCTGGCGGATTGTCTCGAGCAGACGGGCATCCCGGGCAATCACCGCCCCGCCTTCCGCCGTGGTCATATTCTTGTTGCCGTAGAAGCTGAAAGCTGCCGCAGCACCGAATGTTCCCACCTCTTTCAAGCCCGGCGCATGTGCAGCATCTTCGACGATATGCAGCCCCCGAGCACGGGCGAATTTCTGCCATTGTTCCCGATCGGCGAGGTAGCCGGCGAAATGGACAAGAATGATTGCCTTGGTACGGGCCGTGCATTTCGCTTCTGCTTCCACGATCGACATCAGCGGCACGTCGGCTGACTCGATATCGACGAAGACCGGTGTCGCACCGACATAGAGGACCGCATTTGCGGTCGCCACGAAAGTCAAAGATGGGACCAGCACCTCGTCGCCCGGTCCGATACCAAGCGCGTGCAAAATGAGATGAAGCGCTGCGGTACAAGAACTGACCGCGACGCAATCCTCCGCACCATGCACGTCGGCAAAAGCTTGTTCGAAGGCTCGTACCTGCTCCCCCATGGTCAGCCAGCCGCTATCGATGACCTTGGTCAAAGCAGTCTTCTCCGGCACACCCAAGATTGGGGCACTGACCAAGAGCATCACAACCTCCTAGACTGATAATTGCGGGACCGGGCTCGTGATTTCATCATGCAGCCGTCGCAGTGACCTCGATCGAGGCCGACTGGTCTTCCCAGGAAATGGTCTGTGCGTTCTGAAAGTCGTCGACGCGCCCGATATCGAGCCAGAGACCCTCATGCTTGTACACGTGCACGGTTGTGCCGTTCTGCATCATCTGCAGCATCAGGTCGTCGAACCCAAACGGTATGCCGGATGGGATAAACTGCAGAACATCTGGGTTCATGCAGTAAATTCCCATGCTGACCAGATGCGAAAGCGTCGGTTTCTCGCGAAAGGTCTGCACGGTGTTATCGACTTCGTCGATGACGCCGAAATCCATCTTGATCAGGCGACAGGCTGTTGCGATCGTCACTGGATCGGTGTGCTTACGGTGCGCTGCTACAAATCGACTGAGGCTTAGATCCGTAAGGACATCGCCATTGAGAACGATGAATGGCTCCGTCAGTTCATCCCTGATCAAAGACAGTGGCCCGATGGTGCCAAGCGGCTCCATCTCCTGCGTATATCGAATTTTCAGGTTCCACTGCGAGCCATCTCCACACACGGTGCGGATCAAATGGCCGAGATACCCGGTTGTGATATAGACTTCCTGAATACCGTTGCGTCGCAACCATTTCAGAAGCATCTCCAGAACCGGCCGAGAGCCGATCGGCATGAGCGGCTTCGGCAAGATCGATGTGAAGGGGCGAAGGCGTGTTCCCATTCCACCACATTGAATCACCGCTTTCATCTGGTCCTCCCATGTTCATTCGGCCTGAACGCCATCGTCACGGGCCGGCTATTCCTACCCCGATCAGCACCCGGGAAACGCGTTCTTGCTCCCTCAGAAGAACCGGTGAGACTTCCCGTATAAAGACCGGTGAGATTTCCCGCCGACCCTGATCCGGACATTGCATCTGGATGGTATGTGGCCCTCGGGGTGGATGTCGTCGTGCATTCGAATGGCAACAATTCAGCCGTTCTGGTGTTCAATATCCGTGGCAGTGCTGAACGACCCAGGCGGTCTGTCAGCCTTCCAAGAGATCAGAACGTATGTTCAACAAGGGTCGGCGGGCCTCGTTCACAAGGGCTAAAAAAAGAGGAGCGTTTCCCGTTATTTAGGATTATATTAGAAACCTGACGTTTGCGGTGGTGGGGATGCCGCTGGCGTCGACTGGATGAATCGACGAGTGAATGGCCACGGCTTTCAAGCCCATCACCGTTCAATCCATTCAGATATGCGTTGGGGTAGATCAATGTATCGAATCGTCATCGCCGACGATCACGGCTTGTATCGTCGTGGCTTGCGATTGGCACTGACCGCAGGCATTCCAGGTGTGGAGATATTTGAAGCGTCTTGTTTCGACGCAGTGCTCAGTTTGCTGGCAGAGCAGTCGTTCGTTGATCTTGCGATCCTGGACCTGAATATGCCGGGCCTGTTCAATCAAGAAGTGCTCGGCGGGATCCTGGCCGCCTATCCGGACACGCGATTTGCTATCGTTTCCGGAAACGATTCACGCTCGGAAATACTCACGGCTCTTTCGATCGGGCTTCACGGCTACATCGTAAAATCGCAGACGGACGAAGAGGTCGTTCTGGCTGTCAATGAAATCCTCTCCGGCCGCATCTATGTTCCTGCACTTCTGTCACGCCCGGGTGCAACGCAAACAACTCACGCGCATACACACTCCGAGAAAGGCCCACACCGACATACCACTGGCGCCAACCTTGGCAGGCTGACCTCGAGGCAACAGGAAGTCCTCAAGCTGATGGCGGAAGGCTATTCAAACAAGGAAATTGCGCGCGATCTGGAAATCGCAGAGGCGACCACGAAAATCCACGCTGCTGCGGTTCTGCGTGAATTGGGGGTACGCAATCGGACAGAAGCTGCCGTTATGCTGAAGACTTGGCTTGCGAAACATGCCAGCTAAAGCGCCGCGCATCCTTTTGGACGTGCAAACGGCGCCCCAAGACTCCTCATGCATATTACTGCATATTGCCAAAACTGCGCTGCGGCTTTTGGGCCAACGACATCCTTAGAAAAGAACCTAAGCTCATCTCACAGGCCGTTCAGCGCGACGCGCCTTTAGGTTCCTGCTTTCCGAGTGGAGCAATGCATTAGGATCCGATTTCCTTGCGTGACAGTCGCAGCGAATACCGCAACCCGTGATCCGACATTTCCAGCTTGGGAGAGTGACCGACAAGCGGCGCTCCATCCACTCCGATTATCATGGAACCGAAGCCATGCCGGACCACACTTGAGGTCCGCCGCCGCCCCGATTCCACCCACTCGAACACGACCTCACTGCCTGTGTCTTCAGGTGCGAACGTCCAGCTTACGTCGATCCGGCCTTTTGGATCGCCAAGCGCTCCATATTTCATGGAATTGGTGGCAAGCTCGTGAACGATCATTGCAAAACTCTCGGCGGCGCCTCCCGACATCGCCACGGAAGGACCGCTGACCGATATGGCGCGCGTTCCCATATATGGTTGCAACTCTTGAGCAACGAGGTCGTTTAGCACCCCCGATACGCTGCCGTTGCGTGAAAGAAGCAGATGGGTTGCCTCGAGCGCGCGTATCCGGTCGATCAGCGTTTCCTTGTATTTGGCGACGTTGTTTCCGGGAACATCGACCATTTTCACGAGCGCCGTGATCACCGCGAAAACGTTGCCGAATCTGTGGCGTTGTTCGAGCATAATGCGCTCCCGCTTCTTTGCCGCGGCGCGCAGCAGCATGGTTTGCCGTCTCTCGCTCAGGTCGGCAGCCACTCCAAGCCGCTGTCCACCGTCATCATGTCTTTCCTCCCTTCCGCGCAGGGCAACCCAGCGGATATGTCCGTCCGGTCGGCGGACGCGTATCTCAACATCGTAATTCGTGACCGATGATGCGGACTTTCTCGATGCCGCCAGCTTTGGCCAGTCCGCCGGATGAACGACAGCTGATAGTTCCTCCAAACGGCGGCTATTGGCCTGGGCCAGGCCGAGAATGTCCCAGAACGTGTCCGAGCCTGTGACTGTCCCGTCTTTAAGGTCGATCCGCCACGTAGCCAAGCGTCCAGCAGACAGAGCGAGGTCTAGCCATTCCTTCTGAGCCCGAAGCGCTTCGTGAACAGCTCGTCGTTCCGAAATATCGTCGACCACCACGAAGATGCTCTCCGAGAGAACCCCCTCGGGCACGGACGAAGAAAGGGTTATCCGAGCCCAGAATGCCGTCCCGTCCTTTCTTGACAGACGCACCTCCGAAACGAACGAAGCAGTGTCATTACCCAGCCCCGCCAACAATTGCGCCAAGGTGTCCCGGTCGTTCGGATGGGCGAGCGTATCGAGCTGCAATTGGGCAAGCTCCTCCTCCTTGTACCCAGTCATCTCACAAAGGCGTCTGTTGGACTGCAGCAACTCACCTTTCTCGTTGGTGTTCGCGAATCCCATGGCAGCACGTTCGAAGGCCCAACGATAGCGGCTTTCGGTCGCTTCGACGGCAGCGAGCCTGGCCTCCGCGACTTCCAGCAACTCACGCAAGTCCTGCCGCAGGCGATGGAACGTCATGGCAATCACCCCACCCGAAACCAGAAGCAGGATTGCGCGTGCCCAATCTCCATTTGAAATCTGATCGTGTCCTCGGGCCCATAGGCCAACGGTCACCATCAGAATGGTCGCCGCGAGCGCAGGCACGCGATCTTCGAGATAGGCGATAATAATAATAGCCGGAACAAATTCCAGAAAACTGGCGCCTTGCCCAATATAGCCTGACGATTTTATTTCAAATATCAGTGTGGCAGCTAATACCGATGCAGAGGCAATATGAGTTAGCAATCTGCCCGACGGGTTCGAATTCGACCTGAGCGACTGCGAGTTCATGGACACAGACTACAACCTTCTGACTAGCCCGTCGAGACTAGAACAAAAAACGTACAGCTTAGTACCACTGCCGGATTGCCATACCGCTATCATAGCGCGCATTTTATCGGATGCAGCGGGGGCTAGGAGCTGCCTTAGAACTGTCAGATCCTATTGGGTTTTCAAGGTGGTGATGAACATATTATCCGTCAGCGCGTAGAAGACTAGAATCCAGCTACACATAAAAGACTATCTGAATCCCGAATACTTATTTCGGGCGTGTGAAACTTTGGGTTAGGGGTAGAAAATGAATCTGATCGATAGACATGTTGATGCTTCTTCGGGCAGTCGGTACATTGTCACGAGGAGCCAGTATGATTTTAAGGCGCGGAATACGCGGCCCTCTTCTGGTCACTTTCCCGATCGAGCATCAGATCCACCGGACGCAAGGCTCGGGGAACCAAAAGGCCGCAGTCTGGAATCCATAACCGGCGTGCTTGATCGCATCGGCTGTGGCTATCTCGTGCTGAATCGCGAAAGAAAAGTAGTCGAGTGGAACGCAGCCGCCCAAACCACGCTTGAGCGCCAAGGCGAAGCGGCTGACACGGCGAACGGACTTACGGCCGCCCTAAGGCGGTTGATCGCGAATGTTCCGGGCCAATTCCTGCCGGGCTCGTTGTCCTGGGTGGTGATCCGCAGCAGGGGCGACCGGCCGGTGATACTGAACGAGAACGGAGTTATCGCTCCCGATGGGACGAGCATCGTTGCGTTGCTGGACCGGGACAACAGGTCGGGGCCAAATCCTCGAACTCTGCAAAGAATGTTTGGCTTGACGAGCGCGGAAACGCACCTCGCCTTGCGCTTGGCTCAGGGCGACGCGCCTTTGGAGATCGCTCGCAGTTGGCGTCTCAGCCGCACCACGATCCGCTCCCAGCTTGCCTCGCTGTTCGCCAAGACCGAAACGAAGCGCCAGGCGGAACTGGTGGCCCTTCTTGGGCGCATTTCGGTCCTGCCATAAGGGCCGCGCAGTTGTTGGGTCTAGTTGGCGGCATCCACATGCGACGGGGCTCGGTCGACCGGTGCTGGAGGCCGTTTCAACCTAGCTTGGCAGGTCACGTTGCGCAGCGCGCCGGCGCCTGCTCACCTGTGCCGACGCCGACGCCCCGGCACATAACATCCCGGCACAATTGGCCGGGATCTCGGAATAGGCAATTCGACACTGTCGAATGACGTCGAAGGGGCAAAAAATTGGATCATGATTTAAACGGTGGGTCCGTTCTTTCTGCGGAAAATATGGAAACCGCCCGATCCCGGTCAGACCGCGCCGTGAAGGAACTCGCCCCGATAGGACCGATCGTCGTCACCGGTGCTGCAGGCTTCATTGGTTTTCACGTCGCCTTGCGGCTTTTGCGTCTGGGTGTCGAAGTCATCGGCGTCGACAATTTCACCCCCTACTACGATCCACGACTCAAGGAAGCGCGGTTTGCACGTCTCTGTGCCGAGCCGGGCTTCACTCCGATGCGAATTGATCTAGCGGATGCCGCCCGCGTTCAGTTGCTGTTTTCAGAATTTCGACCTTCACACTTTGTGCATCTCGCGGCCCAGGCCGGCGTGCGTCATTCACTTGTTGACCCGCATGCCTATTTGCAATCGAACATAGTGGCGTTTCTCAACGTCCTTGAGGGCTGCCGGCACTTCGGCGTCAGTCATCTCGTCTACGCTTCGTCGAGCTCCGTCTACGGCTCAAATCGAACCATACCGTTTTCCGAGCATCACGGCGCTGACCATCCTGTCAGTCTGTACGCCGCAACCAAGCGTTCAAACGAATTCATGGCGCATTCATACAGTCACTTGTTCGGCTTGCCCGTGACCGGACTGCGCTTCTTCACCGTTTATGGCCCCTGGGGCAGGCCCGACATGGCAGTCTACATGTTCACGCGTGCGATTATCGAGGGGAAACCAATCGAAGTAGCCAATGCCGGCAGCGTGTGGCGAGACTTCACCTATATCGACGACGTCGCTGAGGGGGTGGTTCGAGCACTCGCTGCACCGCCGCGACCCGATCCGGGTTGGGATTTTCTTACCGCAGATCCCGCGACAAGTTCTGCGCCGTATCGCGTCTATAATGTTGGCAACGACCGGCCGGAGGAGATTAACCGGCTGATTTCGCTCATCGAGACCGCCCTTAGCTGCCGGGCGATTCGCGTGGAAGTGCCTTTGCCACCCGGCGACGTTCTGGAGACTCGCGCCGACGTGAGCGATCTTCGCAACGCTGTCGGCTTCGCCCCGGCGACAACGCTCGAGGACGGAGTGCAACGCTTTGTCGAATGGTACCGGGACTTTCATGGAACGAATATCGCAGCCAGCACACAGCAACAAACGTTGATGCATGTAGAGGCCACCGTGTAATCCGCGCCTTGTCGGAGCGACGAATCCACGCGTCGGCCATCCTGGTCGCGGCTGCCGGTCTGGTCAAAAGATCCAGCTGGTACCGCATAACGTGACGACGACATTCCCGAGCATCGATGCCCGCGCGATCCCCGCAGAAATCAGTTCATCGCGGGCAAGTCCAACGAGCGGTCTCAATTTCAGAGCTGCAGTTATACCCGGCACGGAGCACAAAGAATTCGCCGCATCGCCGCTCTGCCGAACGATGTCATTCAGATGGATGATGGTGACGTTCAGGCCCCATCGTAAGCTCCGGTCAACCGCATTTTGCCTCCTCGGAATCGCGAGCTCATGTCCCAAAGCTACTTTCTGAGATCCAGGACGGTTCCTACGGTCGAGAAAATAATCACCCGTGTTCCTCCAAGCCCGATCGGCAGTATTCTGCGCGCGGCAGGAGGCGTTTCGGCCATGGCGATTGCCGGCCAGTTGATCCTCGTCGCCGCTATTCCCGTTTTGGCCCGGCTATATTCCCCGGCAGATTTCGGGATCTTCACGATTTATCTTTCGATCGTAAACATCCTCGGCGCGATCGCAGCACTGCGTTTCGAGGCCTCTCTTTATGGTGTCAAGGACAATGCGCGGGCGTATGTGACTGTTAAGCTCATTCTCCTGGCTGTCTCGGTGACGAGTGTCCTCGCCTTTGCGGCAGGACTGCTGTGGGCGAGCATCGCTCCGGCGCGCGTCGGCCACCTCGCCTGGCTTGTTCCGCTTGGGATGGGGGGCGCAGGTCTCGTCGAAGCTATGAACTGCTGGAGCCTGCGCGCAGGCCTTCTACGCGACTTCGCCCTCGGCCGCCTGGTCTTGCCGGCGACCATGGCCCTGCTGCAATTAATGTTTGGGCTCGCCCATTTCGGAGGCGAGTCGATGGTGCATGCTCATATCCTGAGCCAATTCGTCTTTATCGGACTCCTCGGCTCCCGGATTCTGAGCCGGGAAGACATACGCGGCGTCGCACGGGCGCCGTGGCGTACCGTCGTTGCCGTCGCCAGGCGAGAATACAAGTTTCCGTTGTTCGACATTCCCTCAGCTCTCGCGAGTTTCGCCATCATCAATCTTCCCGCGATACTTGTTGGTTCGCTGTTTGGCGCCGCTTTTGCGGGTTACCTGGGAGTGGCAGCGCGGCTGGTGACTGCACCGGTCACGCTGATCGCCACCCCGCTCAGCAATGTTTTTGTCTCCGAGGCGAACAAAAACAGCGATCGCCGACATCTGCTCGGCACCGCGCGCGGCCTCTTGATGCTTTCAGCCGGCCTCACTGCATTGCCAATACTGGCGCTTGGCCTGGCCGCGCCATATCTTGTCGTCCCCCTTCTGGGCCCGCCCTGGGTTCCTGCCGCAGACATTATGACCGCGCTGGCGTTCATGGGTGCTGCACAGGCGTTGGCGACGCCGCTTCAAGATGTCCCAGCTCTCCTGCGCCGGCAGGAGCTACGGCTTCTCGTCGACGGCGCGCGGACGGCGCTGGTGTTTGGTCCACTTCTTGCCGGTGCTGAGGCAGGTTGGGAACCACTCAACGTCATTTATCTGATGGCGGCCGGCGGCGCCGTCGGGTTTGCACTGAAAACGGCGGCATCTCTGTATATTTTGAGCCACGACGTCGAACCAGCAGGAGCTGCCATACCAAAGCATAGTCATAATCTCGAGGGAAAAGCACCATGAAGCCATCGCAGCTTGATCAGCTCCAAACGACCGATGTGGTTGACCAACATCACTACGCTGATGCTTCGCGACTGCGCCCTTTCATTTCAGTTGCCATTCCAACCTTTCGCCGTCCGGACACGATCCGCCGGGCGATGGATAGCATCCTGAGTCAGGATTTTTCCAGTTGGGAGCTGGTCGTCAGCGACGACGAGGGCCGAGAGGGACCGACCTGGGCAATTGTTGCCGAGTATGCACGGAGCGAGCCTCGCATCCGAATTGTCGAGAACTGCCGGGGCCGGGGTCAGGTGGAGAACACCAACAATGCCATGCTCGCTTGCGTCGGAAAATGGATCAAGCTGCTCCATGACGATGACTGGCTCGCCCCAGGTGCACTCAAGACCTTTGCCGAGGTTTCCACCAATCATCCCTCAGTGGCATTCATGACCTGTGCAGCGAATATAATTGAGGACGATCGGATGAAATTCCGATTGCCACCGCAAGGGCGAGAACGGATTTCCCTCTACTCGAGCCAGCAATGCCTGACGGACCTCTATCTCGTCCGCACGACGCGGAGCCTTGGGATCATCCCATCGACGCTGTTGATCAACCGCGACGTCATTCACGCGGGTTGCCTCATGCGCGCGCACAATTCAATTCCAGCCGGAGTCGACCAACTGTTCTTTGTCGATCTGGCCTGCCACGGAGACATGGTCGCGATAAAAGATGGCTTGATCTTCTACGACGCGACGAACCACCCGAGCATCACTACAACCAAGAGTTTCGATGAGGTCGATCAGGTAACGCTTGCCGTCAAAGAGCTTAACTGGAACCTCATCGAGGATCGTAAACATCTTCCCTGCCCTGAGACTCTGTTACGGGCGCTACGGGTTGCTCGTCTTCCCAGCCGATTCCACCAGCAACCCTGGCGAGCGACGATCCGAGATGCAATGCAAATTCTTCGTCCATCAGTTATGAAAATTGCGAGCCAGCACATTCTTACTTATGTGTTCGCGATCCGCCCGAGACTGGGTCGATTGCGTAGCCTGAGACGATTTAGCTTCTGAGCGTGGCGGCATCGTGGAGCGCGACGGCGGGCCGGCTGGTGCGCATCGTATACCGTCGAAGGCGGCTTTCCTTCGGTCTGGCCTTTAGGGGTAAGCGAGATGACCATTTGTCCGGCATGTGGCAGTGTACCAACCGCGAAATTGTTCGAAGTGACAGCAGATGAGGCCTCTCGACATTTCATCAATCCGCGTCAGGACCCCGATCGCTCTCGAAAATTAACAAGCCACCTGTCGGATCTCTGGGGCAGCAACACATGCGATATCCGCAAATGCGCAGATTGCGGATTCGGTTTTGCAGATCCCTTCGTCGCCGGCGGCGTTGAATTCTATAACTTAGCCTGGGCGTACCCTTCTTATCCGACCATGAAATGGGAATATGCAAGGACTATCGAAGAGCTCGCGGGCCTGAAGACTGGCGGAAAAACTGCCCTCGAAGTGGGGTCTGGGTTCGGGTATTTTCTCGATCGCATCAAGAATAAATTCTTCCATGTTTCCGACATCTCTGCGGTCGACTACAACGAAACGGCGCGATCTGTACTGGCGTCGAAAGGCTTCAAGACCTATTCAGGCGATTTTCGGACGGACAGCTTCGATTCTATGAAAGAGGCCTTCGACTTTATTTTCATGTTTCAAGTCTTCGAGCATATGGACCAAGTGGACGACGTTTTTGCTCGATTGAAATATCTTCTGAAGGCGCAAGGATCTGTCTTTATCGCCGTGCCAAATGAAAACAGAACTTACTACATGGAGTCCCATGGCTCGCTCATAGACATGCCACCAAACCACATCGGTCGGTGGACGAAAGAAGCCTTCGATGCCATATGTCAGCGGCACGGCTTGCAATTGAGCAAGTGCGAGCGGGAGCCGTTCAATCTCGCCAAATTCCTGAAACAAGACATCGTCCACAGCTTTTTCCGAAAGGGAGAGAAACCAGGTAGCGTGAGTGAGTTCGTGCGCGCCCTGCCGCGAAGCAAAGCGCAACGGATTGCGCAAGGTTTGACTGCCCTTGCGATTTCACCATCGCGGTTGCCGGCATGGGCATACGCGGTCAGGAACGCATCGACGATGGGCGGGAGCGCACTCTGGGCAAAGATCGACAAAGTCTCGTCACCTGCGCTACGGATTCATCGCCAAGCCAAGCAGCAATGAGCCGGTTCGCCATACCGCTTGCCGCGTGAAGGGTGAGTTCGACACCACTAGGCTGCGGGGGTGGATGCCAAGCAGACGAAGGACGGCGTCAGGCGCGTCGCCTCAGGTGTGGATTCCGGAATTCATGAATGCCCGTCCGGCGGCTCCTGGCCAGTAGGTTCCGTTGTGACACTTCGGACCCACGCTCCGGATGGACCTCTCCGCGACAACCCCAGCTACTGGCGGATGGCCCGCGCCCAGCAGCCGATCGGCGCAGCGCCTTGCGCGGTGATTTTCAACCAAGCGGGAAGCCCAACAACAAAAAGCCGCGCTCGTCATGTCCTCTCCAGCAAGAGATCAGCGCTGTCCCCGAACCGGTAACCAGCGTGCTTCCTGAGATTAACCTTCGTGAGAACGCTTGCGACGGGGACCGAAGCTGGTGCATCGCCCGCAAGCAGGTCTAGAACGCCTCGCGCGATGCTGCGTCCCGTTTTCGCCCAGCGAACGGCGAAAAGAACCACGTCACCCCAGCCTGTCAGGAGCCTGGCCTCTGGTCCCTCAAGCCCCAGCGGTCCATTTATGATGACGACCCGATAGATCGAGTGCAGTTCATCTTTGAAAGGGGAGCCGTCGACACTGGACAGCAAGGGCAGCAGATCCTCCGACGGTGCGAGCGCCATGAAGTCGATCCCGATTGCCGACATTCCTGCTATCGCATCGTGCAGTGCACAACGGTCACTCACATAGTCTCCGAAAAAATTGTGCGGCTTACGTGCGCTGAATTCCTTCACAAACTCGCCCGTAAGGCGGTGGTCCGTGCGGTCCAGATCAATGAAGAGTACTCGCCCTCCAAGTCTGGTGGCCGCCAAGGCCATGCTCCATGCGAGCTCGGTCTTGCCATCATCCTCACCGCAGGATGTTATCAAGATTATGTTCGAGCAATCCCTCGCCTGTTGGGGCGCCGCGGCGACAAGCAGGGACGTCACGGCGCGGCTGTATCTGCACCCCTGCTGGCCTGAAACCAGCTGCTGCAGTCGCTTCGCGTGCGTTGTGGGAGCCTGGGGTATTAGCCCGAGGCACGGAACCCTGAGCGCTGCTTCAGCTTCGGCCTCTCCGCGCAAAGTGCGATCGAAGCGTTGGCGGACAAGTATGAAAATCCCCCCAATCAGGCCAAACACGACCATGCCGGGCGGAATAAGAAAAATTGGCGAAAGAGTCGTTGGATTGGTAGGGGGCCACGCCGCTGAGAGAAGCCTGACTCCGGGGGATGGACTTGCAATACGCCGCATCAAGTCCTGTTGCCGGGTCAAAAGGTCGTTGTAGCGCTGCGTCAGGATGCTGACCTGCGGCTCGAGAGCGCGCAATCCGGAAAGCCGGCCGGCTGTATCGGCCACAACCGCATCCAGGACATCCTTACGCTTTTGCAGCGCCGCGATCTGGGAGCGATAGATGTTCGCCTCAGCAGCGACATGGGCGATTTCTTGTTCGATCTCACGATCGATCGCATTTGTGACATCCTCATCTGCCGTGCCGTTGGCCTGGCGTGCCAAGAGATCGGCCAGCAAGGGTGATCCGATGGCTTCGGCTACCGAGGCAACCGGCGCGCCCCCCTTTCGCAAGTCCTGAATGTGTTGGAGTCGGGATTCGGTTGCGGAGAGGTCCGCTTTCGACAAGGAAATTTGCTGGGTGAGTTCGGCTGTCTCCTTGGCAGCGTTGTCCGCCGCACCTTGATCGACCGCGCCATGGCTCAACCGATATCTCTCCAGACGATCAGTCGCTTCTGCCAGACTGCTTTGTATAGTCGGCAGCCCGGAGACTATCGATTCGAGTTCCAGCCTGTCCGACGCTTGGCTTTTCCTTGCCAGATCGCCAATATACACTTGGACGAACGTGTTGGCGATCAGAGCGGCTCGCGCCGGATCATGATCGGTGAAGCCGACGCTGATAACTCTCGATCGCAGCTCCTGGCCGATTCTTATACCTTCACGCAGCACCTTGAGTTCAGCCGCATCAGGCTCCGCCGGCGTGCTTCGCGGCCAAATTTTGGCCAGCAAATCGGCTGGAACCGAGCGCAAATTCAGCGGCTCGACGCCAACAGGCTTCGGAGGAGGGTTTCCGGTTCGAGCATCAGCCTGTTTAGCACCATTGTCCGTTTTGCGCAGCGCTGCCACTACGCTTCGCAGGTGGCTTTGCGATGAGAGCATGGTGATATGGTCGTCAATGCTGGAATCCAGCTGATCCTGAGCAGAGACCAAGCCGCCGGCAGGGGCCGCTCTACTAGGTGCGTCGACGATTACCTGTGTGGTGGCCTCGTATAGGGCAGGCCGTACAAGACCCCCAAGCGCGGCCAAGACACCGCCTGCGACGACCATGGCCAGGAGGAACCACTTTTTTCTTGAGAGGGTAATGAGGAGCTGATGGAGCGGGGTTTGCGTGTCCATCTGCTCACGCAACGGCCGTTTCATGCGCGGAGTGATTTCGCGCGCAGGCAAGTGCATTTCGGTAACGTGCGGAAGGTGGATGCGGCTAACTATGGACCCTTCCATCTTAATCTCCTGTAAGTTCGGGCACGCGAGAACCCGTTGCTGGCGGCGATGGCCGCCGCCTTGCCTCGTTGTGCCAGGCCTGGAACATCAAAGCCGGCCACAATTCGCGAGAATGGTCGTGCCTGCCATCGACGTGATCGCGCCAGCACGCATCCACCTTAACAAGGTCGAAAATTCCGTCTCCGGAGACGCGCATATCGGCGACAAGATCGTTTGCCCAACTGAGCAGCGGGCCTCTCAGCCAGACTGCTATAGGAACATCGAAACCTTGCTTTGGCCGCTCGATCAGTCGCTGCGGAACGTACCGGCGCAACAACTGACGAAGGATCCACTTACCTTTGCCATTACGAACCTTCGTATTCGTCGGCAGGCGCCAGGCGAATTCGACAACCCGATGATCGAGTAGCGGGCACCGCCCCTCGAGGCTGTTGGCCATGCTGGCGCGGTCCAGCTTCACCAATATATCGCCGGGCAGGTAGCCGGCCATATCGTCATACAAAAGACGGGACAGCAGCCCATCAAGCCGGTGCTCGACGTGGATTGATGAGGGGGGCTGGTGGAGGCTGAGGTTCTCGGTCGACGATCTCGTCAGTCGCCGAAACAACTCGTCCTCATCGGCTGCAGCGAGCAGCTGAGCGAGGCGATCCAGCCGGTCGCCCCGCAGCGCATGCCGTGCACCCTCCGAAAGCGGCAGCTTGCCGACGAGATCGTGACGGGCTGCACGGGCCAGTAACCCAGTGCCTGCCGCGAGCGCCCGACGCAGTGCTGACGGCAGAGTATGCTGTCGTCGCAGGCGGGCCGCCATGAAGTGGCGGGCGTAGCCGGCGAAGCATTCATCGCCACCGTCACCCGACAGAGCCACCGTAACGTGCCGGCGGGCGAGCCGCGCCACCAGCAGAGTTGGTATCTGCGATTCGTCAGCGAAGGGCTCGTCCCAGATCTGCGGCAATTCTGGAATGACTTCGCGCGCTACGGCAGCCGAAAGGTGGAGTTCGGTATGGTCGGTGCCCAGATGCCGCGCGACTTCCGCAGCGTGGGGAGCCTCATCGAACCCGCCCTCTCCGAAAGCGATCGTGAACGTGCGCACCGGCTTTTCCGATTGAGCCTGCATCAGGGCTACAACCGTCGAGCTGTCTATTCCGCCCGACAGGAAGGCCCCGAGCGGAACGTCAGCGATCATGCGCTCCCGAACGGCAAGTCGAAGCAGGCCATCCAGTTCATTGGTAAGTTCTTCGTCACTGCCGACGACCTGCTCCGCCCGCCCTTTGGTGGCGGTTTCGGCCAGCGACCACCAGTATCGAATACGATGCGCTAGCGAGGCGGCACTTCGCGACGCGGCGAAGTCAGCGGCTGTCACCGACAGGACCGAACCCGGCGGCAATTTGAATACGCCTCGCCAGATGCAGCTGTCATCCGGTACCCATCCCTTCGAAAGCATCGCCGCGGCCGCATTGATATCGAGCTCCTGACAAAAACCTGGAAAACGGGTGATCGCCTTCAACTCAGAGGCAAAAACAAGCGCATCACGTGTTGAGGCGACATAAAGCGGCTTTTTGCCCATTCGGTCGCGGGCGAGATGGAGCGTCCTCGTCTTCAGATCCCATAGTCCTAGCGCGAACATGCCGGCGAAGCGTGTGAGTGCTTTTTCGAGGCCCCAACTCTCGATGGCGCCAAGCATGACTTCGGTATCGCTGGTGCCCCTGAAATGACGACCTGTACTTTCCAGCTCGCGGCGCAGATCGCGGAAATTGTATATTTCGCCGTTGAACGTGACGACGTATCTGCCGCTTTCGGAATGCATCGGCTGACGGCCCGCCTCCGACAGATCAACAATGGCCAAACGCCTGTGACCGAAGGCAAGCCCCGCTTCGCTATGTATCCAGAATGCCTCGCCATCCGGTCCGCGGTGACGAAGCGCGGCCGTCATTTGCTCTATTGCCTTGAGCGGCTTCGTGTCGGCTGAATCGGGGGCAAGAAGAATTCCGGCAATACCACACATGCCATTAACCCGGATTGTTAGAGATTGCAGAAACTGCTTTCGGAGTACCGGCGACAAGGCAGATGGTCAGCGCAAACCACACGATCGGGTGACGGATGATTAGGTGCGGCATGCCGAAGATGACGATTGACACCACGAGCGCTAACAGCGCGTCGAGCTTCGCACGCCACACCGACATGATGGCGGCGCCGACGATCCAGACCAGCGCCAGAACCGCAATAAGACCACCTTGAGTGTACAGGTCGAGGATCGTGTTGTGAGCCTCGAAGGGTCGCTCCAGAAATTGCGATTCGAACACTGATGGGCGCTCGAGATGCGGACCTGGACCAAGGCCCAGCGACCCGGATTCCGCGCCCTTCTCCAACGCTTCGTCCCAGAGATGCACGCGGAGTGCGGCGGTTTCGGCAGTGGCCTCGCCGCCCTTGTCCTTGGTCAGGCCCTTGGCGAAGTTTTCGAGGACGCTCGCCTCCGTCACGGCGTAGGGGGTTATCGCGATCGCCAACGGAAGGATACCGACAAGCAACAGGAGGACGGCTTGCCGTGAAAAGCTGACGCTGTTGCCACCGGTCTTGAGCCATGTGCTGATCCGCAGCCCGAGGAACGTCAGGCAGGTCAGGATGCTGGTATACAAATAGGTATCGCTCTTTGTTAGCCTCCCGACATAGAAGGTTAGGAACAAGCTGGCGATCCCAAGAAACCTGCCCCATCGATTGCTGGTGGTGGTCGCAAGATGCAAGGCTAGCGGGCCGAAGATTGCGCAGTAGAGCGCGAGCTGGTTTGGATTATGCGACCAGCCGCGAAAGCGGTCCCAGTACCAGGGATCGACGTCAGCTCGGGGGATCCAGCCCCAGCCCTGTCCCAGCTGAATGGCAAGGGCCATATTCGCGATACCCACGACCCACCAACCAGTACGACGGAGATGGCGATCAGCCTCGGGTTCTGCAGCGGCAAGGCACGTGACGCTGACCAACAGCAGGTAGGCCATCGTATCGTGCATCAGACCCGTCAGATATAGAACTGTGGTCAGATAGCCGACAACGGTGCCGACCGCCAGAGCAAGCGCCATGATCGTCCAGTAGCTTGCAAGGAGTGTCAGCGCCGGCCTGGTCTCCAGGCGACCGCCGGCAAGCACACGCCCAATCGACAGCATGATCCAAAGCACGAGGAGCAGCTCGCCAATCCCCAAGGGCGACCCAGGAATGTCGAGTTGCACCGCATAGGTCATTGCGAGGCCACTGGCCAGGATCGCGTCCCGGATCATCGGCGCACATCCAATCTACTGCTGACAGCATCCTCTCCAATTAAGATCGGATACGCCGGTCGGGCGAGGCCACCGTGGGATTTGACGCTAAGGATATTTTCGTACAGATCGCAATACTGCGCGACCACCCGCGGCAGCGCGAACTGCTCACGGACGAGTTCGACAGAACGACCGCCCATGATTTTTCCGTGACTGCGATCGGACAGGATGTCGAGTATTCGAGATGCAAGGCCATCGGCGTCGTAAGGTTGGACTAGGTAGCCGTTCCATCCATCCTCGACCACCTCATTGCAGCCGGGCATCTTTGAGGCGACGATGGGCAATCCTGCCAGCCCTGCCTCTAGCAGGACGCGCGGGATTCCTTCTCGATATTGTGTGGGGAAGGCGAACACGTCGGCCATGCCAAGAAGGGCTGGAACATCGCGTCGTGGGCCTAGCGCGATGACATGAGGAGCGTGTCGATCGATTTCCGACTTGTCGACTGCAAATGGACCTTCGGACTCCCAAGGGCCGACAAGCACGAAACGCGCATTAGGCCTTTTAGAAAGGACGCGAGGGACTGCTTGGAGCAGCGTCGGGATGCCCTTCTGGCGGGTCAGCCGGCCCACAAAAATTACGATCTCTGCTGACTGGAGCCCGAGCTCCTGGCGCATTTTCGTCGCCGGCGGAGCAAGATGCCTCGCCATAGCGAACGCATCGACGTCGATGCCAGAACTGCGGATCACTCTTCCGCTGCCAGGTTCAATCAATCGAAAGCGCTTGAAGAAAGCCTCATCGTCCCGATTCTGAAATACCGTCGCTGCCGTCCAGAAGGAGGCAAGCCATTGCAGTCCGCAAAAGATTGGACGTAAGGCCAGAGCCCGCGGTTCCAGCGACGAGAATGTCCAGCCCAGGCCGTTGATCGTGCGCACGACCGGGACCGTTCCGCGCACCGAAAGGGGTGTCAGCAGGTTAGGCTTGGTATCGAAACTTTGGACGATGTCAGGCCGGAGTTGCGCAACCAATTTCCGAATCGCTCTTACAGCGGTCCACTCGCCACTGCCGCTGGCAAATCGGTCGAAACCGTAGCGGCGATGCGGAATGCCATGCCGCAAAAACGCAGCCTCATCGCCGGTTGAAACTGCCGTGACCCGGAAGCCGCTTTCACGCAGCGACATTAGGAACGGAATTCTCAGGGCGTGATCTTCGCCTCCCACACAAACGAGATGCGGATTCATCCCGAAGCTCCCGTCCGTGCGCCGTGTTCCGGTCGCGTGAAGTAATTGCCTTTCGCATCTGCTTTCATGGTTTTGCTTCGTTACTTCTGTGCGCGTGAAAGGATACGGTAGGGGGAGGCTTGCATACTGTCCTCGTCTGTTTGAATGAGGTAAACCGCATGGGGATCGCGGCCTTACGCGTATCGCGAACCACCTCGACGGCATCTAGTGGTGCATAGGAACGCGTACGCGGATGAATTGCGCCTCGAACTCCAGGGAGTTCGGCCAAGCCGGACTTGCAACTGATAAGGCAACCGAAGAAAGCGCTTCCGACAGTCGTGCGTTGTACGCTGCTCTACGCTGGGCGCGTCGGATTCCTAAGCTCCCGGTCCGGGTTTGCGCCTCAGCTTGTCCCGCTTGTGCTACCAGGCATGATAGTCGACCCCCTCAGCCACAACTCCTGGCGCAACCTGCCTCCTTGCGACCAGCGGATAAGCCGATTCGACCGTTCCGATGTCGGCAACCTGATCTGCCGACCGATATCACGCGACGAACGCGCAGACGCCTACGAATTATCCACAACTAATTGGTTGCGGGAGTGAGACTGTGGAGGGGTGCGGCTCTTAGGTTAACGTCTGTCTGATCTCTCAATGCTAGGATGAACAGTTAAATAGAACCTTAATTCACAAGTATATTTCAGCAATACGCAAGCTATATTTTAGACCATGAGACTACATGGCTTCCAATTAAATCAGATAATCCGGATGGAACTACGGCCTTAACGGGATAGTATTCTTGTTCTTTATTTAACACGTCTATTGGGATTCCTCCTTCCGTGCAGCATTCCTATTGGCGATCAACCATTCTATCAGAGCCTGCAGGTATGTGATTTGGCGCTAATATACATCCTCTAGTAGGCAAGCCTTGGGGCGCTATCGAATGAGACAAAGGAATATTGGATGGCAACTCTGCACTACGCATCGGGCGGATCCGCCACCGAAATTGCAACCGCCGGCTTCAATCTGGCTGACGTTCAGTATGTTTCGC
Organism: Mesorhizobium sp. M0244; assembly: GCF_040321795.1. NCBI lineage: Bacteria > Pseudomonadati > Pseudomonadota > Alphaproteobacteria > Hyphomicrobiales > Phyllobacteriaceae > Mesorhizobium > Mesorhizobium sp. M0244. The sequence goes on from NZ_JAMYSE010000046.1 coordinate 53,895, forward strand.
TGGTCAACGCGTTGCCGGACGGCATGAAGGGTCTGGTGTACCTCAATGAGCACGAGGGCGTAACCGCATCCTTCATCGAGAAAATGACCCCCTTCCTCGGCAATCCGAATGTGTTTGGGTTCTATCTTGTTGACGAGCCCGATCCCAC
>NZ_JAMYSE010000047.1:0-52098 GCF_040321795.1 Mesorhizobium sp. M0244
GTCACCGCCGCACCGGCAATGCGCAGGGCGAATTCCTCGAAGGCGCCGGTGTCGGCCATCTCGCGCGCCGCCTCTGCTTCGGCGAGCAGCGGCACCAGCGCCGGCAATGGCGGCAGGCGCGGCATCCTGAAATCAAGCTGCTTCGCGCCCGGCACGTCGGCGACGATCCGCTCCATATAGGCCGGTCCGAAATGGAAGGAGAGGCAGCGGTCGCCGGCGCCATGCTCGTGGCCGCACTCGTAGCATGTGCCGGGATTGCCGAGCAGGAGCGCCCCCGGCGCCAGCATCGCCGTGCCCTGGCGCGCGCGATAACGGAAGGTGCCGCTGGTGACGGCGGCGACGCAGAAATCCCGATGCTCCTCCTCGAATGGCCTGTCGGCGGCACTGGCGGTGCAGATGACATCCGACACCTGCCAGCCTCGGCCCGACGCCAGCCTATGCGCGCTCGTCGTCATCACCGAAAGATAGCAATTTTTCCCAAGCGCAGAACACTGTCAGTCACTATGCCTGCCGGTCTCCTGACACGATGAGAGCGAAGCCATGTCCAATTCTTTTGCCAAAGCCTTGCACAGCGATTGGCCCGCACCGGCCCTTGCCGAAAAACTGGACCTTTACGGCCGTTTCGTCGGCGCCTGGACATTCGATGCCACACGCCATCTCGAGGACGGTTCGGTGCTGACCGGGCGCGGCGAGGTGCATTTCGGCTGGGTCCTGGAGGGCCGGGCGATCCAGGACGTGTGGATCCTGCCCGCCCGTGACGCAGGTGCCTCGCCTTCGCTCGGTAAATGGACCTTCTACGGCACGACGTTGCGCGTCTACGACCCCGGCGTCGATGCCTGGCACATCTTCTGGAGCGATCCGCGCAGCCAGTATTACAGCCGCCAGCTCGGCCGCGCCGAGGGCGATACGATCGTCCAATTGGGCGCAGACGGTACCGGCGCTTCAGTGCGCTGGAGCTTTTCCCAAATCACCGGAAATTCCTTCCGCTGGCTGGGCGAGCGCTCGCAGGACGACGGCGCCACCTGGCGTCTCGAGGTCGAGTTTCTGGCCCACAGAACAGCCGACACTTGACAGCCCAATACATTGTAAAAAAGGAGAAAACCATGCTTGACCATGTTTCAATAGGTGTCCGCGATACCGACGCCTCGAAGCGTTTCTACGATGCCGCGCTGAAGCCGCTCGGCTATACCTGTCTCAGCCAGTCGCCGGGCTCGCTCGGCTATGGCGCGCAAGGTGTTGCGCTGTGTGGGTGAACGAGGCTCAGCGCCCGGTTTCAGCAGACGGCGAGTCCGGCCTGCATTTCTGCTTTGCGGCGCCGACGCGGAGCAACGTCGATGCCTTCCATGCGGGCGCCTTGCGTGCAGGAGGCAGCGACAATGGCACGCCTGGCCTGCGCGCCGGCTATGGCGAAAATTACTACGCCGCCTTTGTTATCGACCTGGACGGCTATCGCATCGAGGCCTATTGCGGAGCGGCCGGCTAGGCTCATCCTACCCCATCAAGGTTGCCGAATTCCCGCAGCTCAAACGGTTTCCACTAACCCTGCTTTGCTCTACCAATGCCAGTATTCGGGCACGGCCCGGCGGGGAGGGTCAGAGATGCCGAGCTTCAACAGCCTGTTCAACGCCTTCGTCACCATTCTCGTGACCATCGACCCGCCTGGCCTGGCGCCGCTTTTCCTCGCCGTGACCCGCGGCATGAACCGCGAGGAGCGCAACCAGGTCTCCGTGCGCGCCTCGATCATTGCTTTCCTGGTGATGGCGCTGTTTGCCGTCGCCGGTGCGTCGATCCTGTCGGTGTTCGGCATCACCCTGCCGGCCTTCCGCGTCGCCGGCGGCTTCCTGCTGTTCTTCATCGCCTTCGAAATGGTGTTCGAGCGCCGGCAGGACCGCAAGGAGAAGATCGGCGACGTCGCCATCACCAGGGACATGATCCACAACATCGCCGCCTTTCCGCTGGCGATCCCGCTTATTGCCGGTCCCGGCGCGATTTCGGCGACCGTTCTGCTCTCAAGCTCGTTTCAGGGTTTTGGCGCACAGGCAGCCCTTGTCGGCATCATCGCGATCTGCCTTGTCATCACCTATCTGGTATTCGTGCTGTCAGAGCGCATCGACCGTATCCTTGGCCAAACTGGCCGTTCGATCCTGACAAGGCTGCTGGGCGTCATCCTGGCGGCGCTCGCCGTACAGTTCGTCGCCGATGGCATCAAGGCGCTGATGGCGACGTAGGAAACTGTCTTACTTTGCCGTCTCAATGACTTCGAAGTCGTGGGTGATCACGGCGGTCTTGGCCATCATTGCCGAGGCCGAGCAGTATTTTTGGATCGAAAGCTCGATAGCCCGCTTCACCTTGTCGTGCGACAGCGCCCGGCCCTTGACGACGAAATGCATGTGGATGCGGGTGAACACCCTGGGATCGGCTTCTGCGCGATCAGCATCGAGTTCGACCACGCAATCTTCGACCGCCTCGCGCCCCTTTTCGAGGATATGGACCACGTCATAGGCCGAACAGCCGCCGGTGCCGATCAGCACCAGTTCCATTGGGCTCGGCCCCGGCGTCTTGCCTTCCGGTCCCAACGCAGTACCTAGGACCAGCTTGTGCCCACTGGCGGACTCGCCGACGAAAGTGCGCTCCTCGACCCATTTGACCCGTGCTTTCACTTGATACGTCCTTTCACCGCTCAAACGCACAGCGTCCCGAAAATCCAAGACAGATTTTCAGGACGCCAATTCGTGGCCAAGTAGCTGGCGTTTTTCGCCGTAAGGGTAGTCCGCCCCGAGAAATCAGAACGGGATTTCGTCGTCCAGCTCGCGCGACGAACCACCGCCGCCCTTGTTGGGTCCGCCGCGATTGAAACTTTCGCCGGGGCCGGACTGGCCGAAATCGGAACCGCGGCTCGCACCACCACCGGCATAGTTGCCGACCTGGCCGCCGCCCTCGCCCCGCGCATCGAGCATCTGCAGCTCGCCGCGGAATTTCTGCAGCACGACCTCGGTCGTATAGCGGTCATTGCCGGTCTGGTCCTGCCACTTGCGCGTCTGCAGCTGGCCCTCGACATAGACCTTCATGCCCTTCTTCAGATACTGCTCGGCCACCTTGGCGATCTGGTCGTTGAAGATCACGACATTGTGCCACTCGGTCTTTTCCTTGCGCTCTCCTGACGTCTTGTCGCGCCAGCTTTCCGAGGTGGCGATGCGGATGTTGACGACCAGGTCACCCGAATTCAGGCGGCGGATTTCAGGGTCCGCCCCGAGGTTGCCCACCAGAATGACCTTGTTGACGCTACCCGCCATGACACTTCTCCGCGCTTATCCGAAACCAAACTTTTGTCGCTGCACCTTACAGGCTGCGGACGATCCCCGCCTGCCGTGGCTGCCTTTTCCCACAAGGTTTTTGTTCTCTTTTCGTTCTAGGCTAAAGGCCCTGCACTGTCAATAGTTGTCAGTAACAAGTAGTGTCTTGGCGTCGAATTTCCACGAACCATGAGATCGAGGCGAACGCAATGAAGATGATTGCGCACGACGACCAGCCGCAAGAAGAATGGCGAGCGGGAGTAAAGACCCGCATGCATGTCTCGGCCCGCAACGGCGCAACTCAACTTTGCATATTTGAACAATGGGTCGAACCGGCGGTTGGCGCCCCGACCCATTGGCACCGGGTCGAGGAAGTGCTTACCGTCATCGCTGGCAAGGCCGAGATGTGGATCGACCAAGAGCATCTCGTCTTGACTGCTGGACAGTCGCTTGTTGTTGCCGCGCGCAGGCAACATGGCTTCAGAAACGTCGGCTCCGAAATGCTTCATATCCATGCCGTGCTCGCGTCACCAGTTTTCGAGGCGACGTTCAACGGATCCCCCGACATGGTGAGACGCTGGCTCCCAGAGAGTTTGTAAAACCTCGCCTGTCTTAAAACACCGCTTGTCTTAAAAAACTTCGCTTGCCAAACCGATAAGTATCGACTTATGCTTTCGGCATGATCGAAGCAGAGATTTTTCGGGCGCTGGCCGATCCAACGCGTCGCGCCGTCTATGAGCGGCTCGCCGACGGCGAGATGACGGTGTCGGAACTGCGCACTGGCATGCCGGTATCGCAGCCGGCGGTATCGCAGCATCTGGCCGTGCTGCGCGGCGCCGGCCTTGTGGTCGAGCGACGGGCTGGCCGCAACGCCTATTACCGCGCCGATCCGAAGGGGCTTGCGCCGCTGCTCGGCTGGATCGAACGCTACCGTGCATTCTGGCCAGAGCGCATTGAAAGGCTCAAGACGGTTTTGAAGGATATGGACCAATGACCAGCCGAGGCAAAGAACACGCGGAAATGGCGGCAGACAAGATCGAGTTCGAGTGCGAGTTGCCCGACCCGCCGGAAAAGGTGTGGCGGGCGTTGACAGTGCCGGACCTGCTCGCGGCCTGGATGATGCCGAACGACATAAAGCCCGAAATCGGTAGCCGCTTTGCCTTTAAAACGCCGGAGGCGCCGATCGAGTGCGAAATCCTCGACGCGGATCCCGGACGCCTGCTGCGGTATTCCTGGCGGGAACGGCCGGCGCCCGGCGATGCGCAGGCCCCGCTCGACAGTCCAACGGACAGCCCAATCGACAGCATCGTCACCTTTACGCTCGACCGCACCGTTTCCGGGGGCACGCATCTGCGCATCGTCCATGATGGTTTTGCCCGGGCAGCGATGCCAGAGATCGCGATGGCAGGCGCCGGCTGCAGGCTTTCGTTTGAAGCAAGCAATCCCAGCCACAAGCAGATCGCCGCAAACACCCCGCGCCTCTTCCGGCGCGCGGCCTGAACGACAATAGTCAACGGAGAGAAACGATGAGCGGCCTTGCCAACCTGGTCCCAATGGTGATCGAGCAGTCGAGCCGCGGCGAACGCGCCTTCGACATATTTTCGCGGCTGCTGCGCGAGCGCATCGTCTTCATCAACGGGCCGATCGATGACGGCACCTCGGCGCTGGTCTGCGCCCAGCTTCTGTCGCTGGAATCCGACAATCCCGACAAGGAGGTCTCGCTCTACATCAACTCGCCGGGCGGCGTGGTGACCAGCGGTTTCGCCATCTACGATACGATGCAGTACATCAGCTGCCCGGTCTCCACCGTTTGTATGGGCTTTGCCGCCTCGATGGCCTCGTTCCTTTTGATGGCGGGCACGCCGGGGCGGCGTATCGCGCTGCCCAACACCAGCATCGTGCTGCATCAGCCTCTCGGCGGCTTCCAGGGCCAAGCCTCCGACATCCAGCGCCATGCCGAGGGCATCCTTCGCACCAAGCGGCGCATGACCGATCTTTACGCCCACCATTGCGGCCGCACCTACGAAGAAGTGGAACGCACGCTCGACCGCGACTTTTTCATGACCGCCCAGGAGGCCAAGGATTGGGGCCTTGTCGACCATGTTTTCGACACTCGCAAACAGGCCGCGTGAACGAGCGGAGCCGGCGGACGGAACTGCGGCGATTGAGCGCCCGCAATTCAGCGCCGCCGGTCTGGTCCTGCCGCTATCGCGGCATTATAGTCCGGCGATGATCGCCTGCCGTTCATCCAGCATATTGCGCTTTGCCGCCGTCGCCATTGCCGGCACGAACATGCTGGTCGGCACGGCATTTGCCCAAGATAGTTCGACGTCTTCGCAAAAGGGCGCCCTGCCCGGTGTGACCAGCGACTATCGCATCGCCGAGCCAGCCCCGCAGCCCGAGCCCGACGACGCGGTTCCCAGCAGCGGCAACGGCACGTCCAAGATCGGCGATACCGATGTTCGGATTTCCGGTAGCATAACTATCGATGTCGCTACCGGCGGGATCAGGCCCTCCAGCCGGTAAGTTCGCCTGGTATGCACCACAATCGTTGCGCCTCAAACGAACAGCCCCGCCATTGCTTTTGCAACTGACGGGGCTTCTTGGATCTGAAATCCAAATTGCCGGGAGTGTACTGCCGGCTTTTTATTTCGGATGCTTCGCGGCGTTCAGCCGACGATCCGACTAGCAGTCTCTGATTTTTGTGGGGATCGGCAGATCAACGTTTAACGGGCGGCGAAAACGCCTGACCCTGGCCACTTATACCTGCCGCGGCTCCAGCGACACGTGGAGCCTCAAGGAACTATCCGGTGGAGTCATGCCTCTGCTCTCCTTCTGTTCGTTGTGACTGTCGTCATCGAAGCGCTCATCGCATACCCTGCAGCGTCTCGCAGGCTGGCCCCAGGCCGCGAGGCCATCGAAAGACGGCCGGCTTCGTTGACGTTTGGAGTCTGCCCCCATGGCGCAGGGACGTCAACCTTGAATAGCCGATTTACCGAAAAATGTGATCGCGAGACGCTTTGTGAAGCCGGCTGCACGGGCAGCTTTTGTCAGGAGCGTGTTCGGCCTTTGTTCTTTCCGCTTGCCCGTTCGCGCGAAAGACGGTTAAACGCTTTGGTCGAGAGTTGTGGCGTCTCTCGAAAAGGCGGCGAAATTACCTACATAGGGGGGTGGTCGGGAAAACCCGCCCATCCCACGAATTCCAGATTCTGAGGCGGCGACCGGCGATGGCCGACCATAAATATCTTTCCATTCGCGGGGCACGCGAACACAATCTGAAGAATGTCGATCTCGACCTGCCGCGTGACAGCCTGATCGTCATGACCGGGCTGTCGGGGTCCGGCAAGTCGTCGCTTGCCTTCGACACCATCTATGCCGAAGGCCAGCGCCGCTATGTCGAGAGCCTTTCGGCCTATGCACGGCAATTCCTCGAAATGATGCAGAAGCCGGACGTCGACCAGATCGACGGCCTGTCGCCGGCCATCTCCATCGAGCAGAAGACCACCTCGAAGAACCCGCGTTCGACGGTCGGCACTGTCACCGAGATCTACGATTATATGCGGCTTTTGTTCGCCCGCGTCGGCATCCCCTATTCGCCGGCCACCGGCCTGCCGATCGAGAGCCAGACGGTTTCGCAGATGGTCGACCGGGTGCTTGCGGTCGAGGAAGGCACCCGGCTGTTCATTCTGGCGCCGATGGTGCGCGGCCGCAAAGGCGAGTACCGCAAGGAACTGCTCGAGTTGCAGAAGAAGGGCTTTCAGCGCGTCAAGGTCGACGGCGTCTTCTATGAGATCGCCGACGTCCCGGCGCTGGACAAAAAGTACAAGCACGACATCGACGTCGTCGTCGACCGCATCGTCGTGCGCGGCGATCTGGCGACGCGGCTCGCCGACTCCATCGAGACCGCGCTGAAGCTGGCCGACGGACTGGCGGTGGCCGAGTTCGCCGACAAGCCGCTCGACGCCAGCCAAACCGGCGAGGATTCGGTCAACAAGTCGAAGAACGAGACGCATGAGCGCATGCTGTTCTCGGAAAAGTTCGCCTGCCCGGTATCCGGCTTCACCATTCCCGAGATCGAGCCCAGGCTGTTCTCGTTCAACAATCCGTTCGGCGCCTGCCCGACCTGTGACGGTCTCGGCAGCCAGCGCGCCATCGACGCCAGCCTGGTCGTGCCCGACGAGAATGTCTCGCTGCGTGCCGGCGCCGTCAGCCCGTGGGCGAAGTCGACCTCGCCCTATTATGCGCAGACGCTGGAAGCGCTGGGCGTTGCCTATGGCTTCAAGCTTGGCGACAAGTTCAAGGATTTGAGCGAGGAGGCAAAGCAAGCCATCCTGCACGGCACCGGCGAGCGCGAAATCACCTTCCACTATGATGACGGCCTGCGCTCTTACAAGACGACCAAGACCTTCGAGGGCGTCATTCCCAATCTCGAGCGCCGCTGGAAGGAAACCGAATCAGCCTGGATGCGCGAGGAGATCGAGCGTTTCATGTCGGCCACGCCTTGCCCGGCCTGCCGCGGCTATCGGCTGAAGCCGGAGGCGCTCGCGGTCAAGATCGCCGGCAAGCACATCGGCGAGGTCACCGAGCTGTCGATCCGCAAGGCCGACCAGTGGTTCACCGATCTGCCTGCTTCCCTCAACGACAAGCAGAACGAGATTGCGGTGCGCGTGCTCAAGGAGATCCGCGAGCGGCTGCGCTTCCTCAACGATGTCGGGCTTGACTATCTGACGCTGTCGCGCAACTCCGGCACGCTGTCGGGCGGCGAAAGCCAGCGCATTCGCCTCGCCTCGCAGATCGGCTCCGGCCTGACCGGCGTCCTCTACGTGCTGGACGAGCCGTCGATCGGCCTGCACCAGCGCGACAATGCCCGCCTGCTCGACACGCTGAAGCATCTGCGCGACATCGGCAACACGGTGATCGTCGTCGAGCATGACGAGGACGCCATCCTGCATGCCGACTATGTCGTCGACATGGGCCCGGCTGCCGGCATCCATGGCGGCCACATCATCGCCCAGGGGACGCCGCAGCAGATCATGGCCACCCCCGCCTCGATCACCGGCAAATACCTGTCTGGCGAACTCGAAGTGGCGGCGCCTTCGGTGCGGCGTGAGGCCAAGAAGAACCGGCGGCTGAAGATCGTCGGCGCACGCGGCAACAATCTGAAGAACGTCACCGCCGAACTTCCGCTCGGCACCTTTACCGCGGTCACCGGCGTGTCCGGCGGCGGCAAGTCGACCTTCCTGATCGCGACCTTGTTCAAGGCGGCGTCGCGCCGCATCATGGGCTCGCGCGAGCATCCGGCCGAGCACGACCGCATCGAGGGGCTGGAATTCCTCGACAAGGTCATCGACATCGACCAGTCGCCGATCGGGCGCACCCCGCGCTCCAATCCCGCCACCTATACCGGCGCCTTCACGCCGATCCGCGACTGGTTCGCCGGCCTGCCGGAAGCCAAGGCGCGCGGCTACCAGCCGGGGCGCTTCTCGTTCAACGTCAAGGGCGGCCGCTGCGAGGCGTGCCAGGGCGACGGCGTCATCAAGATCGAAATGCACTTCCTGCCCGACGTCTACGTCACCTGCGACGTCTGCCACGGCAAGCGCTACAACCGCGAGACGCTCGACGTCCTGTTCAAGGGCAAGTCGATCGCCGATGTGCTCGACATGACGGTCGAGGAAGGCGTCGATTTCTTCGCCGCCGTGCCCGGCGTGCGCGACAAGCTGGAGACGTTGAACCAGGTCGGCCTCGGCTACATCCATATCGGCCAGCAGGCGACGACTTTGTCGGGCGGCGAGGCACAGCGCATCAAGCTCGCCAAGGAACTGTCGCGCAAGGCGACCGGCAAGACGCTCTACATCCTCGACGAGCCGACCACCGGCCTGCATTTCCACGACGTCGCCAAGCTGCTCGAAGTGCTGCACGAGCTGGTCGACCAAGGCAACACGGTCGTCGTCATCGAGCACAATCTCGAGGTGATCAAGACCGCCGACTGGGTACTCGATCTCGGCCCCGAGGGCGGCGACGGCGGCGGCGAGCTGGTGGCGTCCGGCACGCCGGAGGACATCGCCCGCGAAAAACGCAGCTATACCGGGCAGTTCCTGAGGGAGTTGCTGGAACGAAGGCCCGGGGGTAAGCGCGAAGCGGCGGAGTGAATGAGGACTGGCTAGCGTTTGGAAGAACCTTCAAATGAAGATCAGAAGAGCGTTTGCCGGTGATTTTGATGCTGTCGTCCGGCTGACCGGCGCCGCCTACGCGCCCTACACCGCCTTGCTCGGCGCCACCGATCCCTGTCACCGAAGACTATGCGCTGCGCATCGAACGCGGCGAGGTCTGGCTTTCAGAGCAAGATGGACAGCCGGCCGGCCTGGTCGTTCTCGAACGGCACCCAGACCATACGATGATCTTCAGCGTCGCCGTCGCGCCGGCCTTTCAAGGCAAGGGTTTCGGCGTCGCGCTGCTCAACTGGGCCGAGGAACAGACCCGCCTGTGGAGCTTGCCCGAGGTGCGGCTCTATACCAATGCCAGGATGGAACGGAACATCGCACTGTACAAAGCCCATGGCTTTCGCGAAACGGGTCGTCGGCCCAATCCATACCGGCCAGGATGGACGATCGTCGACATGGCCAAAGCCGTCCAGACGACCGCCATCGCCTGATCTTTTCAAACCGGGAGGACGACAATGACTCAATCAGGAACAATCCGCGCCGGCATGGGCGGCTGGACCTTCGAGCCGTGGGACACGTCCTTCTACCCGGACAAATTGTCGAAGGCCAAGCAGCTGCATTATGCCAGCCGGCAGGTGCCGACCATCGAGGTCAACGGCACCTATTATTCGAGCTTCAAGGAACCGACCTTCGTCAAATGGGCCAACGAGGCGCCGGACGGTTTCGTCTATTCGCTGAAGGGCAACCGCTTCGTCACCAACCGTCGCGTGCTCGGCGAGGCCGGCGAATCGGTGATGCGCTTTCTCGGGTCGGGTGTCGCAGCACTTGGCGACAAGCTCGGGCCGATCCTGTGGCAGTTCGCGCCGACCAAAAAATTCGACCCGGACGATTTCGAAGCCTTCCTCAAGCTGTTGCCGGAAAAGCAGGACGGCGTTGGGCTGCGCCACGCGGTCGAGGTGCGCAACGATAGCTTCGTCGTGCCGGAATTCGCCGCGCTGGCCCGCAAATACAAGGTCGCGGTCGTCTATGCCGACCATGCCAAATATCCAGCGATCGCCGACGTTACCGGCGACTTCGTCTATGCCCGGCTGCAGACCGGCAGCGACGACAATCCCGACTGCTACACGCCGAACGGGCTCGACGAATGGGCAGCCCGGGCAAAGGTCTGGGCGGAAGGCAAGGTTCCCGCCGACCTGCCGCGCGCCGATCCTTCGACGGACGCGCCGGTCAAGCCACGCGACGTGTTCGTCTACTTCATCACCGAGGGCAAGGTCCGCGCTCCATTCGGCGCCATGGCGCTGATGAAGCGGGTCACGGGCTGACGACCCCGAATTGTGACATCTTCATCACCATCGTAACCTTATCGATACCTCCTTGCTGCATGAATCCGCGGAGCTAGGGCAGCCGCGGGTTAGGGCATGTCGCTCGACTACCACTCACTTCTGCTGGCTGTCGGTTTTTCCGCCGCCTGCCTGAGCCTGACGCTGTTCGGCATCTGGCTGACCGCGCGAACCGAAAAGTTCCTGCTGACATGGGCGATTAGCGCTTTGTTGATCGTCGGCGACGTTTTCATCTACGAGGACTATATCGAGACGCCCGGACGCATCCTCGGCATCGCGACGTTTGCCCTGCTCCTGGTTGGGTTCTCGACCATACTGGGCGCCGCCTATCAGTTCAGAACCGGCCGGTCGCCGATCCCGCTGACGGTTCGCGGCAGTTGCATCTCGCTTGCCCTGGCGCTGCCGCCGATGGCGTTCGGCTATGACGGTCTCGGCTTCATGTTCGAAAATCTTCTTGCCGCCCTGCTTTTGTTTGCAACGGCCTATCAGTACTGGATCGGGCGCGCTGAAGCCCCCGTCCCGATCATCGGCCTCGCCGCGCTCTACTCGACCACGGCCATGTCCTTCGTGCTGTGTGCCATGGCTCTTGCGTGGGACGGGAAGCTGATTCTTGGACATGCGCCGAGCAACTGGGCCGAGGATCTGAGCCTCGTCATCGTCATTGCCGGCATGACAGGCATCGGCGCCCTTTCGCTGGCGCTCAACCAAGGCCGTCTAGCCCGGCATCACCGTCTGGATGCACTGACCGATCCGCTGACCGGCCTTCTCAACCGGCGTGCCCTGTTCGATCTCAATGGCGGCGCCCCGATCGGGGCGTTCACGGCAGTGGTCGTGTTCGACATCGACGGTTTCAAGGCCATCAACGACGAATTCGGCCACGCCACGGGCGATCAGGTGCTGAAAGTGTTCGCCGAGGAACTGCTCGAGAATCTTCGCCCGACCGATGTCGCCGCGCGCTTGGGCGGAGAGGAATTCGCGCTGGCTCTGAAGCGGACCCTGCCCGAAACAGTGGAATTCACCGCCGAGCGTATACGTACCGCCTTCGCTGCCCGCGTCATTGCGACCGAAACCCGTCCGCTGACATGTACGGTCAGCGCCGGATACGCTTTCGGCAGCAAGGACGGCATGAGTTTCGACAAGGTGCTCAGTGCCGCCGACAAGGCGCTCTATGCCGCCAAGCGCGGCGGTCGCAACCGCGTCGCGGCCGCCACGCTCCGACTGGCAGGCTAGCCGCTCGGCAGCACAGGGTAATCGGCCTCAGCTAGTCCTCATGCCGCCATGACGATCTCATTGTAGGCATCGAGATCGACGTAGAAGACCTTGGTGATCTCCGCGATCAGCTCGTCGTGGTCGTATCCGTGAGATTTCAAAATGTTGATGGCGGTCATGATGTCGACGCGCTCCGTGAGCCGTCGTTTCTGGTAGTCCTCGACGTAACGTTCCATCAGCTTCCCTGATGCCCGAAAAGTTGAAATAACAGTCAGATCGCAGGAAGGAAGCCGCTCGCATGAAGCGTGATGGCGCGGCCCGCACCTTCCTCTGATCTGCCAATTGAGACTGATACGGAAAGCGGCCGACTCACCAAGGCCAAGCAAAGCCTAGCATGCAATCTTCGGCGCGCCAGGGTTGCAAAGTAATAGAATCAATAAGAATTCAGACAGTCAGGAATTTGCGGACATCCGCGCGGTCGAGATCCTCGGCCGGGCCGGTATGGACGATCTGGCCGCGGTCCATGATGTTGACCTCATCAGCCAATTCCCGGCAGAAATCGAGATACTGTTCGACCAAAAGCACGGCGATGCCGGCCTGGTCGCGCAGATAGCGGATGGCGCGGCCGATGTCCTTGATGATCGACGGCTGGATGCCCTCGGTCGGTTCGTCGAGCACCAGCAGCTTCGGCCGCATCACCAGTGCCCTGCCGATGGCAAGCTGCTGCTGCTGGCCGCCGGAAAGGTCACCGCCCCTGCGACCGAGCATCTGCTTCAGCACCGGAAACAGCTCGAAGACGTGACCGGGAATGTTGCGGTCGGCGCGCTTCAGCGGCGCGAAGCCCGATTCGAGGTTTTCCCGCACCGTAAGCAGCGGAAAGATCTCCCTGCCCTGCGGCACGAATGCGATGCCCGACCGGGCGCGATCATACGCCGCGCTCCGGTCGAGCGCCTTCCCCTCGAAGGCAACGCTTCCGCTCGTCAGCCGGTGATGGCCGACGATCGATCTCATCAAACTGGTCTTGCCGACGCCATTGCGGCCGAGCACGCAGGTGATCTTGCCGGCGCCGGCTTTCAGCGAGACGCCGCGCAGCGCCTGGGCGGCGCCGTAATGTAGCGTGGCATTGGAGACTTCGAGCATGATCAGCGCTTTCTCCAACGCCTGAAGAACGAAAGGTCGAAATGATGGAACGGAACCCGCCAGACCATGCTCATCTCCCCAGATAGACTTCGACGACACGTTCGTCGGCCGAAACGAAGTCGAGCGAGCCCTCGGAAAGCACCGAGCCTTCGTGCAGGCAGGTAACTTTGACGCCGAGCTCGCGCACGAAATGCATGTCGTGCTCGACGACGATGACCGAATGGTCGCGCGCGATATCCCTAAGCAACCGCGCGGTTTCCTCGGTCTCGGCGTCGGTCATGCCGGCGACAGGTTCGTCGACGAGGAGCAGCTTCGGATCCTGCGCGAGCAGCATGCCGATCTCGAGCCATTGCTTTTGGCCATGGCTCAAACTGGCGGCGAGCTCGTCGCGCTTGTCGCCAAGCCGGATGATGCCGAGAATGTCGTCGATCTGCCGCGCCTCGACGGCCGAGCGGCGATGGAACAGCGCCGGGAAAATCGAACGCGGGCCTTTCAGCGCCAGCATCAGATTGTCCTCGATCGTATGGCTTTCGAAGACGGTCGGCTTCTGGAATTTACGGCCGATGCCCATCATGGCGATCTCGGCCTCATCGTGTTTGGTCAGATCGACCTCGCCGTCGAAGAAAACTTCGCCCGCATCGGGCCGCGTCTTGCCGGTGACGATGTCCATCATCGTCGTCTTGCCAGCGCCGTTGGGGCCGATGATCGCCCGCATCTCGCCCTTGTCGAGCACCAGCGACAGATTGTTGATGGCGCGAAAACCATCGAAGGAAACCGAAACGCCGTCGAGATAGAGGATGGTATTGCTCTTCGACATCAGGCCTTCACTCCGCAGGCTGCGGTTCGGCGCCGGAGGCCGACCAGTCGCCCGGCTTTCTTGCCGCCGAGCGATCGGTTTTCGGCGGCACCGGCGCGTCGGGATCGATGCCGGCTTCCTCGGCGACCGAGGCTGCCCGCATCGCCTTGGCATTGCCGCGCCAGGAATCCCACATGCCGATGATGCCCTTGGGCAGGAACAGCGTGACGGCGACAAACAGCCCGCCCAGCGCAAACAGCCAAAACTCCGGCAGCACGCCGGTGAACCAGGATTTACCGGCATTGACCAGAAGCGCGCCGACGATCGGCCCGACGATGGTGCCGCGCCCGCCGACTGCCGCCCATACCACCACCTCGATCGAATTGGACGGTTCGAACTCACCCGGGTTGATGATGCCGACCTGCGGCACGTAAAGCGCGCCGGCGATGCCGGCCATGACAGCCGACACGGTGAAGGCGAACAGTTTGACGTTCTCCGCGCGCCAGCCGAGAAAGCGAGTGCGGCTCTCGGCGTCGCGGACTGCCATCAAAAGCTTGCCGTATTTGGAGCCGACGATTGCCCAGGTGACGAAGACGGCAGACGCGAGCATGACGGCGCTGGCCGCGAACAGCGCCGAGCGCGTCATGTCGGCCTGCACGTTGAAGCCAAAAATGTCCTTGAAATCGGTCAGGCCGTTATTGCCGCCGAAACCCATGTCGTTGCGGAAAAAGGCAAGCAGCAGCGCATAGGTCATCGCCTGGGTGATGATCGACAGATAGACGCCGGTGACGCGGCTGCGGAAGGCGAACCAGCCAAAGATGAACGCGAGCAGGCCGGGCACCGCAAGGACCATGACCGCGGCAAACCAGAAATGGTCGAAACCATACCAGAACCACGGCAATTCCTTGTAGTTCAGGAACACCATGAAATCCGGCAGCAGCGGATTGCCATAGACGCCTCGCGAGCCGATCTGGCGCATCAGATACATGCCCATCGCATAACCGCCGAGCGCGAAAAAGGCGCCATGGCCGAGCGAGAGGATGCCGCAATAGCCCCAGACGAGGTCGAGCGCCAAAGCGAGCAGCGCGTAGCAGAGATATTTGCCGGTGAGCGCGACGATATAGGATGGCACGTAGAAGGAACTTGTCGGCGAGACCGCAAGGTTGAGCAGCGGCACGATGATGGCGACCGCCAGCAGGATGAAGATCGTGATGGCGATGCGGCGGTCGGCGCCGGCGGCGAAGAAGCGTCCCGTGATCATGCTTCCACCGACCTGCCCTTGAGCGCAAACAGGCCGCGCGGGCGTTTCTGGATGAACAGGATGATCAGCACCAGGACGACGATCTTGCCGAGGACTGCTCCGGCATAAGGTTCGAGGAACTTGTTGACGATGCCGAGCGAGAAGGCGCCGACCAGCGTGCCCCAAAGGTTGCCGACACCGCCGAAGACGACGACCATGAAGCTATCGATTATGTAGCCGCGGCCAAGGTTGGGCGAGACGTTGTCGATCTGGCTGAGCGCGACACCGGCGATGCCGGCAATGCCCGACCCCAATGCAAAGGTCAGGGCGTCGACCCACGGCGTCCTGATGCCCATCGAGGCGGCCATGCGGCGATTGGCGGTGACGGCACGCATCTGCAGCCCCCAGGGTGTGCGTTTCATCACGTAGAGCAGCACCGCGAACACGCCGAGCGCAAAAGCCAGGATCCAGAGCCGGTTCCAGGTCACGGCAAGCTGACCGATATCGAACGAACCGGACATCCAGGACGGGTTGCCGACCTCCTGGTTGGTCGGCCCGAAAATGGTGCGCACGGCCTGCTGCAGGATCAGCGAGACACCCCACGTCGCCAGCAGGGTCTCCAGCGGCCGGCCATAGAGGAAGCGGATCAGCCCGCGCTCGATGACAAGGCCGACGAGCGCCGCTACCAGGAAGGCCAGCGGCAGGGCGATGACCAGCGACCAGTCGAACAGGCCGGGAAAGGAATTGCGGATCACCTCCTGCACGACAAACGTCGTGTAGGCGCCAAGCATGACCATCTCGCCATGCGCCATGTTGATCACGCCCATGACGCCGAAGGTGATGGCGAGGCCGATCGCCGCCAGCAGCAGCACCGATCCGAGCGATATGCCGTACCAGATGTTCTGGCCGGCATCCCACAGCGCCAGCGTCGAATTGATGTTGGCGATCGCCGCCGTCGCCGCGTCCTTCACCGCACCTTCGGAATTGGCCTCTACCGACGTGAGCAGCGA
Organism: Mesorhizobium sp. M0244; assembly: GCF_040321795.1. NCBI lineage: Bacteria > Pseudomonadati > Pseudomonadota > Alphaproteobacteria > Hyphomicrobiales > Phyllobacteriaceae > Mesorhizobium > Mesorhizobium sp. M0244. The sequence continues at coordinate 16,190 of NZ_JAMYSE010000047.1, forward strand.
CACCGCATCGCGGTCGCCGCGCGCACCGATGAGTGCGATCGCCGCCAGTTTGTCGGCCTCCGGCCTGTCGGAAACGAGAACCGATGCGGCGCGGGCCTGTTCGAGCAGCGCCTTGACGCTTGCCACGCTCTCATTGGCGATCGCGGTGTCGAGCGGCTCGATGTTTGCCGCGTCCGGCGTCTTGAACATGGTGTCGGCGGCGGCAATGCGCACGGCGGAATCCTTGGAGCCAAGCGTCAGCGTCCCCAGCGCGTCGCGGATGACGCGGCGCAGCGTGTTGTTGACCTTGATCTTGGTGATGTCGGTCTTGGCAGCTTCGCCCGATTTTTCGCCGGTGAGCGCATCGAGCAGCTCGATGCTGTCGCCGCTCTCCTTACCGACAAAGACCAGTGAATCGGCCTTGCGGACGTAAAGGCTGCCCTCCGCAAGCGCGGCAAGCGGCCGTTCTACGGCCGGATCGCCGGAAGCCGCAAGCTCGCGCACGACGGCTTCGATCGCTGAAAAATTGGAGGCGGTGGCGAGTTTGGCGACGACCGCGCGCAGATCGGCTTCGCTGGCGTTCGACGGCAGCAGCATTCCAAGGAGGAGGAGCAGCATCAGGCCAATCGCGCGGATCAGGATCATCGGTTTCTGGTGGCTCTTGGAGGTTGAATGTCGCCTCCGGGCAGGCTGGAGGACGAGCCCGCCCGGAGGCTTTGCGGTCTGGGAGGACAGACCGGGAGGATCAGTTGGTTCCCTTGCCGCCGCATTTGCCGGTGGCAACATTGAAGTTGCCGCAGGACAGAGGCGCGCGCCAATCGGAGATCAGGTCCTTGGAATCAGGCAGATAGTCGGACCATTCGTCGCCCATCACCAGGCCCGGCGTCTGCGAGACGGTTTCGAACTGGCCGTCGGCCTGGATTTCGCCGATCAGCACCGGCTTGGTGATGTGATGGTTCGGCATCATGGTCGAATAGCCGCCGGTCAGGTTCGGCACCGAGATGCCGATCATGGCGTCGATGACCTTGTCCGGATCGGTGGTACCGGCCTTCTCGACTGCCTTCACCCACATGTTGAAGCCGATATAGTGGGCTTCCATCGGGTCGTTGGTGGTGCGCTTGTCGTTCTTGATGAATTTGTGCCAGTCGGCGATGAACTTCTCGTTCTCGGGCGTATCGACGCTCTCGAAATAATTCCAGGCGGCGAGATGGCCGACCAGAGGCGCGGTGTCGAGACCGGCAAGCTCTTCCTCACCGACCGAGAAGGCCATGACCGGAATGTCCTCGGCCTTGATGCCCTGGTTGCCGAGTTCCTTGTAGAACGGCACGTTGGCGTCGCCGTTGACGGTCGAGACGACCGCGGTCTTCTTGCCGGCCGAACCGAACTTCTTGATCGCCGAGACTTCGGTCTGCCAGTCGGAGAAGCCGAACGGCGTGTAGTTGACCATGATGTCTTCGGCAGCAACGCCCTTCGCCTTCAGATAGGCTTCGAGGATCTTGTTGGTGGTGCGCGGATAGACATAGTCGGTGCCTTCGAGCACCCAGCGCTTCACCGAACCGCCATCCTCGCTCATCAGATAATCGACGGCCGGAATGGCCTGCTGGTTCGGCGCCGCACCGGTGTAGAACACGTTGCGCTCGCTTTCCTCACCCTCATACTGGACCGGGTAGAACAGGATGTTGTCGAGCTCGCTGAACACCGGCAGCACCGATTTGCGCGACACCGAGGTCCAGCAGCCGAACACCGCCGCGACCTTGTCCTTCGAGATCAGCTCGCGCGCCTTTTCGGCGAACAGCGGCCAGTTCGAAGCCGGATCGACGACCACCGCCTCGAGCTTCTTGCCGAGCAGGCCGCCCTTGGCATTCTGCTCTTCGATGAGCATCAGCATGGCGTCCTTCAGCGTCGTCTCCGAGATCGCCATGGTTCCCGACAGCGAATGGAGGATGCCGACCTTGATGGTGTCGTCGGCCGCCCTGGCGGGAACGCTCATCAGCAAGCCGGCGGTGACCACGCCGGCCGAAAACATTTTTGTTATTGTCGAGAAACTGCCCCTCATACTTTTAACTCCCAAACTGGTTAACTGCATCGGAACAGACCATGCAACGGCTGTGCCAATCACCGGAGCAAGATCGGAGGAATTGAGATTTCCCAGCCCTATCAGCGGGTTAATATATTAGCCGCAGAAGATGAACACCGCTCACCAGGTTTTGAATGAGAAACGACCACCCGCGTCAGCCTAAGTTTTACTCATATGCCAACAGATGACTTGTTTTTAGGCAACATCACATGAGCGCCGGCGAAGGATTGCGGCGCCGCAGCGAACTGGGGCAAGTTCGCCTCTCAAACGAGCGACGCCATGGCCTTCAGAACTTCTTGCATTTTCACCACCATGCTTCTGCTGGCGACGACGACCGCGGCGCGCGCCAACTTCAGCGACGGCAAGCTGCCGGACGGCACCTATCATTGCGAGGTCTATTTGCTTGGCATGTTTCTCAGCCTCGGCGACATCACCATCAAGGGAAACGTCTATAGCGGTCCGGTGAGCTTCGGCGCCGCCCCGCCGAGCCATAACTACCAGATGGACGCAGACGGGGTGATCACCTGGCTGGGTCCACTAGGCGGCTACACCAGCGGCGGCAACTCGATCTCGCTCACGCAAGCGACGCTGGACGGCGAAACCACCCCGTCCTTCGATGTCATCATGAAGCAGTCGGACGGAGCCTTTACTGCCTCGACCTGCACGAGGCGCTGAAAAAATTGCCGAACCCGGCAAGGTTCCGCGCCGGAAGGCAGCTCTAATTTGTGTGGCCCTCGCCCAAAGTCGAAAAGCAAATCGCGCCGAAGCAGAAAGCCGCCTAGCTCTCCGCCGCCACGTCGAGCGCCAGCCGCGTCATATCGGTGAAAAGCCCCTGGCGTTCGGAATAGTCGGTCTGCTCGCCGGTTGCCACATTGTCGACGACGGTCAGGATCGACAGCGCCCGGGCGTCGAAATCGGCCGCAATGCGGTAGAGCGCGCTGGTTTCCATGTCCACGGCGAGCGCGCCCTGTGCCTGTGCTTCGGCGAAGCGCTCGCGCCCCTGCGGATGATAGAAAATATCGCTGCAGATGGTCAGCCCGGCCCGATGATCGATGCCGAGCTCGGCGGCCCGGGCCAACGCCTGAGCCAACAATGCCGGATCGGGGCCGGCATCGGCACGGTAGAGCCCGAAACTCTGGCCGCTTTCTGAGCTTTCAGCGCGCACCGATTGCGCGATCACCAGGCTGCGCAGCACCAGCTCGGCGGTCAGCCCACCGCATGTGCCGGTACGGATCAGTGTTTTCGCACCATAGAAATCCAGCAGCTCATGCACGTAGACCAGGAATGACGGGACGCCGATGCCGGTGGACTGAATGCTGACAGGCTTGCCGCGAAACAGGCCGGTAAAACCAAGCGCGCCGCGGCGGCGGTTGACGCAGCGCGGCGCCTCCAGAAAAGTCTGTGCCATCCATTCAGCGCGCTGCGGATCGCCCGGCAGCAGCACCGTGCTTGCGTACTCGCCCTTGCTTGCCTCGTTGTGTGGCGTCACGGCATGCTTTCCAAAACCCGTCGCCCGTTTCGCCTGCAATCATGGCAGTCTCACGACATTGCGCAAGCGGAGCATTGGAAGAGTCAGGATTCCAGCATGTCCTTTACGATTGTGGCCAATTGCTTGAGCGAAAACGGCTTCGGCAAGAAGCCGAAATGCGCGTCCGCCGGCAAGTTCTTGGCGAACGCGTCTTCCGCATAGCCGGACACGAAGATGAACTTGATGTCGGGCTGCCGTTTGCGCAATTCGCCAAGCAGCGTCGGGCCGTCCATTTCCGGCATCACTACATCGGAGACGACGATGTCGACCTTGCCGCCGAGCGCTTCGTAGACTTCAAGCGCCTCGACGCCCGAGGACGCCTCGTGGACGGTATAGCCGCGCGATTTCAGCGCCCGCATGCCGCCCATGCGCACGGCGTCCTCGTCTTCGACCAGCAGCACCGTGGCCGAGCCCGACAGATCCTTGGCTGAGTCGGCGATCTTGGCAGGTGCGGCCGGCACTTCTCCGGCCTCGCCCGCCTTTCTCGCCTCCGCAATGTGCCGCGGCAGGAAGATGCGGAACACGGATCCCTTGCCGACTTCGGAATCGCAGAAGATGAAGCCGCCTGTCTGCTTGATGATGCCATAGACCATGGACAGGCCAAGGCCAGTTCCCTTGCCAACCTCCTTTGTCGTGAAGAAGGGCTCGAAGATCTTTTTCAGCACATCAGGCGCGATACCGCTGCCGCTGTCCTCGACCTCGACCAGCACATAGTCGGCCGGAGTAAGTTCGCGATAGGAAAAGGTCTTGCATTCCCCGGCGCTGACGTTGCGGGTGCGCACGGTGAGGTCACCGCCGGCCGGCATCGCATCGCGCGCATTGACCGCCAGATTGACCACCACTTGCTCGAACTGCCCGATATCGACCCTGACCGGCCACAGGTCGCGGCCATGGTCGATCTTGAGCTTGATGTCGTTACCGACCAGGCGGGCAAGCAGCATCCTTAGATCGGCGAGCACGTCGGTCAGGTTGAGCACCTCCGGCCGCAACGTCTGCTTGCGCGAGAAGGCCAGCAACTGCCGCACCAACGAGGCCGCCCGGTTGGCATTCTGCTTGATGTTCATGATGTCCGGGAACGACGGATCGGACGGCCGGTGATTGGTCAAAAGCAGGTCCGAGGCCATGATGATGGCGGTCAGCACATTGTTGAAGTCGTGCGCGATGCCGCCGGCGAGCTGGCCCACCGCCTGCATCTTCTGGCTCTGCGCCATCTGGCCCTCGAGGGCCTTTTGCTCGGTGGTCTCGACGGCATAGACGATGGCCGATTCCTCGGCACCCTCGCCGCCGGTACCGTCTGCTACTGCATTGACGTAGAAGCGTATGTGGCGCTCCTCATTGCCGGGCAGCACCGTATCGATCGGTTCGATGTCAGCCTGTTGCTGGCGTGCCTTTTCGAATGCCGCGGCGAAAGCCGGCCGGTCGCGCTCGTGGATCACCGTATCCAGCCGCACACGCCGATCGACCGCGTCGCGGTCGACGACCGAGGAAAACAGCGACAGGAACGGCGCATTGGTGCGCAGGATGCGCCCGGCATGGTCGACGCCGGCTATCGCCATTGGCGTCGAATTGAAGAACCGCGTGAAGCGTATTTCCGAGGCGCGGAGGTCGGCCGAAGCATCCTCGCCTTGCGTCCGGTTGAGCACGATGGTGCGAGTCGGGCCGTTGAGGCCCTCTCGGCTGGCCGAAACACGATGCATGAAGCGCACCGGCAGCGCCTCGCCGGTCATCGTCGTCAGATCGAGATCGATAACGGCATTGCGCGTGGTACCCGCGTCGGCCTTGACCGAACGGACCAGCGCCATGCCGTCGCCGGCGACGATCTCCGGCAGCTTGATGGCGCCGGGGGTGAAGCTGGCCAGGTCGATGCCCAGCCACTCCGCAAGGGTCGCGTTGATATAGGTGACGCGGCCTTCCTGGTCAGCGGAAAAGAAACCGGCCGGCGCATGGTCGAGGTGATCGATGGCCTTTTGCAGGTCGAGAAAGAACCGCTCCTGCTCGGCCCGTTCCTGCGAGATATCGGCAAGCTGCCAGGCAAGCATGGGCAGCCGCTGGCCGGGAACGCTGAACGCGCGGGCACGAACGCGGTACCAGCGCGCGCCCGGTTCGGCGCCTGGCCGAATGGACTGGGCCAGCCGAAACTCGCCGTCGCCCGGCTGGCCGTCGCGCAGGCCCGACGCCAGCCGGTATATGGTCACCGAGGCCTCGGGAACGTCTGAAAGCAAACCTTCGACCGTCTTGAGGGCGGCCGCCGACTCGGCGCCCGTCATGTCGGCATAGGTCCGGTTGGCGTAGATGATGCGGCCTTTGGTGTCGGTGACCAGGAGACCTTGCGACATCGAATCGACGAAAGCTTTCGACAGTTCGTCGCTTGTCGAGCGCGGCGTGATGTGCACGAAGCCGATCGCAGTGGCGAACAGAAAGCCGACGCCGATCATCGCCAGCACGCCAAGCATGCCGAGCAGGAATGGATCGCCAAGTCGCTCGCGGAAAAGGCCGAAGACGATCGCTGCCCCTGTCAGGACGACGATGAAGACGATGAGCCGGGTGACCGCGCCCGGTCGCGTGTTCTGGTCGACGATAGGTACCGGATAGAAATCGCCGCGCGCTTCCTTGGCCATGTGCCCCCTGCTCGTGAATTCCGGTGTCGGTTGAATCATATTCTCAGGGTCGGGAAAAGGCCCGGCGGCAAATGTCCGCTAAAAATGACGCCGTTCGGCTCCCGGTGTTTCAAGCTGTTCACGAAGCGTGAAAGGCAACTTGCGGTGGCCTGCCGCAACAGTCTAGTGTCGCCTCTCTTCGAAAGCCGATTTTGGGGGAACCAATGCTGCAATGGCTGGATGGCGTGGCGGGTCCTGGTTATGCCGCAGCAATCCTGTGGACGTTTGCAGTACTTGTCCTTCTGCTCATCATTCTTCTCATCATCAAGCTGGTCCGCAGCCTGACATTCGGAACATTCGTCGCCGGCGGCAGGAACCGCAAGACGCGGCTGGCCGTCATGGACGCCACAGCGGTCGACAGTCACCGGCGGCTGGTGCTGGTGCGCCGCGACGATATCGAGCACCTGCTCTTGATCGGTGGCCCGACCGACGTCGTCGTCGAGCGCGACATCAGGCTCTCGGCGCTGCGCCGCCCGGCATTGACCGGAGACAACAGCCACCAGCCAGCAGCAAGGTCGGCTCAGACCACAGCCGCGCCGGTGAGGCAAGCGCCGCCGCAGCCGGCAAGTGCAGCCGCAACGCCCGTCCGAGCCCGCCAGACGGCGACAACCCCGGCAATAATGCCAGCACCGGCGCCGAAACCGGCATCGAACGTCACACCGTTGCCAAGTTATGGATCCGTCAACGCCAATGTCTCGCGACATGCACCGCCGCCGGCAAGACAGGACTCCCCGGCAAGATACGAGCCTCCGGCAAGGCACGAGTCCGCGACAAGACATGAATCGTCCCCGGCACGGCATGAGTCGATCGACGATGCGCTGATGAAGGAGCTGGAGGTTTCCCTCGACGAGCCACGCTTCAGCCAAACGCCGAGCAAGCCAGTGGCGAAGGCATCGCCCTCTCTCGACGACGAGATGACGAAGCTCCTCGGCGAGTTGTCCAATCAGAAAAGATAGGCTGATAGCGAACGGCCAATGAAAAATGGCCGGAAAACCGGCCATTTTGAACGCTTTACCGATGCCGCTGTTTTTCCCGCCGACTCAGTCGTCGCGGTAGACCTTCTCGCGCCGCTCATGGCGCTCCTGTGCCTCGATCGACAAGGTAGCGATCGGGCGCGCGTCGAGCCGCTTCAGCGCGATCGGCTCGCCCGTCTCCTCGCAATAGCCGTAAGTGCCTTCGTCAAGGCGCTGGAGGGCGGAATCGATCTTCGAGATGAGTTTTCGCTGGCGATCGCGGGCGCGAAGTTCGATGGCGCGGTCGGTTTCCGAGGAGGCGCGATCGGCGAGGTCGGGGTGGTTGGCGTTTTCCTGCTGCAGGATTTCGAGAGTTTCGCGTGCTTCGCGCAAGATGTCGTTCTTCCAGGTGACGAGCTTCAGGCGAAAGTAGGATTTCTGCCGCTCGTTCATGAACGGCTCGTCTTCGGAGGGTACGTAATCGGCGGTAACGATGTCGTTCATTCGACTCACCCAACAAACCCCAATTTTTGCGCCTATATATTCGCGGACCGAAAACTGCACAAGCTCAATCGACGACAGTTTCACGCATTTGTTTATGTGGGACAAACCGACATTGGCGACATCATTCGCATGAACGGCACGCCCGAATTCGCGCATGATTCATTATGCTTGACGGGCATCGGCATTGCGCGCGAAGCGCTTCTGATGGCTAATTCCAGCGGCCGCATTTGACCGGTCGGTACCCGACATATCGGGGGTTCCGTGACCAGACTTTACCTGCTGAGGCATGCAAAGGCCGGCTGGGCGCTGCCCGGCGTCCGCGACTTCGATCGCCCGCTCGATGCATCCGGCTTCGCCGATGCCGAAGCGATGGGCGTGCTGATGCGCGCCCGCAACTATCTACCGGACCTCACCCTTTGTTCCAGCGCCAGGCGTGCGCGCCAGACGCTGGAAAGCTTAGCGGGCTATGCGGACACGGGCCGGGTGCTGTTCTTTGACACGCTCTACAGTGACGATGCCGCCGGGTATCTGGCTACCATCCGGCAGAATGGCGGGCTGGGCCCCCTGCTCGTCATCGGCCACAATCCGATGATTGAGGATCTCGCCATGGCGGTCTCAGGCGATGGCGACGAGACCGCGCGGGCCATGCTGAACCACGGCTTCCCGACCTCCGCTCTTGCGGTGGTCCGGTTCAAAGGCAGTCTTGAAGAGGCTGCGCCGGGCGCCGGCTATCTCGAAGCCTTCCTGACGCCTGCCGATATCTGAGGCCATTTCAAAGCCGCGCATCAAAGCCTATATCGGAGCCTGACCGGCCCCGCGAGAACAGATTTTGGCATCATCGCTGACGACTTTCACCGACGAGGCGAAGATTGCCTTGGATACGTTGTCAGGCCGCGCTGCCGGGCTTTTCACTCCGTCGCTGCGTCTTGGCGTGACCGGGCTGTCCCGCGCCGGCAAGACGGTGTTCATCTCGGCCCTTGTGCACAATCTGGTCCATGGCGGGCGCTTGCCGCTGTTTGAGGCACAAAAATCGGGGCGCATCGCCCGGGCTTTTCTCGAAGAGCAGCCGGACGACGCCGTACCACGCTTCCAGTACGAGGATCACATCGCGGCTCTTGTCGACGACCGCCTCTGGCCGGATTCGACGCGTGCGATTTCCGAACTGAGGCTCACCATCGAATACGAAGCGGCCTCGGGCTGGAGCCGCATGTTTTCTGCCGGCAAATTGTCGGTCGACATCGTCGACTACCCCGGCGAATGGCTGCTCGACCTGCCGCTGCTCGGCAAGTCCTTCGCCGATTTTTCTCGCGAAGCCTTCGAGATGGCCGCGTTGCCGGTGCGTGTCGATCTTTCGCGGGAATGGCAGGCACTCTCCGCCTCCGTCGATCCGAACGCCGACGCCGACGAGATGGCGGCGCGGCGCCTCGCCGAGTGCTTCGCCGCCTACCTCAAGGCCTGCAAGCTCGACGAGCGGGCGCTTTCGACCTTGCCGCCCGGCCGCTTCCTGATGCCCGGCGATCTTGAAGGCTCGCCGGCGCTGACCTTCGCGCCGCTGCCGAAACTCGGCGCCGGGCGCGCCCGCTCCGGATCGCTGCAGGCGATGATGGAGCGGCGCTATGAGGCTTACAAGACGCATGTCGTCAAACCGTTCTTTCGCGAACACATCACGCGTCTCGACCGGCAGATCGTGCTCATCGACGCCTTACAGGCGTTGAATGCCGGCCCCGGCGCGATGGCCGATCTGGAACGCGCGGTCACCGAAATCCTGTCCTGTTTCCGTCCCGGCCGTGGCAACTTCCTGACCGACCTGTTTTCGAGGCGCATCGACCGCATATTGGTGGCCGCGACCAAGGCCGACCATTTGCACCACGAAAGCCACGACCGGCTGCAGGCGATCGTGCGGCGGCTTGCCGACCGCGCCGTGGCGCGGGCGAATTTCACCGGCGCCGACGTCGACGTCGTCGCCATGGCGGCCATGCGCGCGACGCGGGAAGGCACGGTCAAGCAGGGCCGCGAGACTTTGCCGATCATTATCGGCACGCCATTGCGCGGCGAAAAAATCAATGGCGAAACCTTTGACGGGAACACCGAAACGGCCATATTTCCCGGTGATTTGCCGGAGAAAGTTGATGCGGTGTTCGATGTTTCCGAATCGAAGCACCGGCAGAACAATGACGACCCGGCGATCCGCTTCGTGCGCTTTCGCCCGCCGAAACTCGAACGCACGGCCGAAGGCGTGACGCTGTCGCTGCCGCATATCAGGCTCGACCGCGCGCTGCAGTTCCTGATCGGAGACCATCTCGCATGAGCGCACCCCGCAGACCGGCGGCCTTTCGCATCGAGCCGGAGCCCCTGCCGAAGGAAGATCCGACGTCTCGCCATGCCGCGTCCGAGGCCGCGCCGGCGCGAAAGCCGCGTACCGTGAAGGCGGATCTTGCCGTGGTCATACCGGCGGAGATCGACGTCTTCGACGAGCCTGATATCGTCGCTGCCGAACCGCCGCCGGCGATTGCGCCGCGAAAACGTTCGCTGCTTGGCAGCCTGTTCTTCGGCGCGCTGGGCGTTCTGGTTTCGCTGGCCGTCGGCCTCTGGACCGCCCAGCTGATTCGCGACCTGTTCGAGCGCGCCGAATGGCTGGGCTGGCTGGCCGCCGGAATGGCCGCGATCGCCATCCTGGCGCTTCTGGTCATCCTCGTCCGCGAATTCCTGGCGATTGCCCGCCTCGCCGAGGTCGAAAAGCTGCAGAAGCGGGCACTCGACGCGATTGCCCGCGACGATCCGAAGGCCGCGCGTGCCGTGGTCGACGAGTTGTCGGCCTTTGTCGCGGCCAAGCCCGAAACAGCGGCCGGCAGGCGCTCGCTGGCCGAATTGCGCGGCGAGATCATCGACGGCGGCAATCTGGTGCGCCTGGCCGAGACCGAGATCCTCGGCCCGCTCGACGCCCGCGCGAAGGTGATGATCCTCGATGCGGCGAAGCGTGTGTCGCTGGTAACCGCGGTCAGCCCACGCGCGCTGGTCGACGTCGCCTATGTCGTATTCGAAGCCGGCCGGCTGATTCGCCGCCTGTCGGAGCTCTATGGCGGCCGCCCGGGCACGCTTGGCTTCTTTCGCCTGGCGCGCAGCGTTCTCGCCCATCTGGCGGTCACCGGGTCGATCGCCGTCGGCGACAGTTTCGTCCAGCAGATCGTCGGCCACGGCCTCGCCGCCCGGCTGTCGGCGAAGCTTGGTGAAGGCGTCGTCAACGGCATGATGACCGCGCGCATCGGCATTGCCGCCATGGAAACCGCAAGGCCCCTGCCCTTTAACGCTGTCAGGCGGCCAGGATTGGGCGATTTCCTCTCCGCGCTGACCTCCTTTGCAGCAAAGAAAGAAAAAGAAACATCCGCTTCCGGAACGTGACTATCGCCTTCGGGTGACAAAGCATTAACCAATCTTGTTCATGGTCGGAGGCGTCCAAACCAGTCTCTTTGTTGCCGGGTGTCGTCGATGAAAAGCGTTATTCTGTCCAGCGTGCTGCCCGTGGCGCTCACGCTTGTCGCAATCGTCGGCATCGCCGGAAAGGCTTCGGCGGCGGAACCGGACAAGCAGTTCTTTCGATCGGTCGAAGGCAAATGGGTCGGCCCCGGAGAAATCGTTGCCGGCAAATACAAGGGCACGAAATTCACCTGCAGCTTCATCGGCTCGACGCCTGACGGCAAGGTCGGCATGTCGCTCGACGGCGGCTGCCGGGTCGGCATGTTCACCCAGCAGATGTCGGCAACGATCGAACACAAGGGCCGGCAGGGTTACAAGGGCAGCTTCATGGGCGGGGCCGCTGGCTCCGGCCTCGACATTATCGGTGGCAATGTCGTCGATGCGCACAAGGTGGTTTTCACCATCAATCGCAATCAGTTGCGCGGCGTGATGCAGGCGCTTGTCCCCGACGACAATTCGATGACGGTGACCGTTGCCGTGCGCGTCGACCAGCAACTGGTCCCGGTCATCGGCATGAAGTTGAAGCGGATCGATGCGGTAGAAGTTGGCTCCATCGCTCCGAACTGAGCCTCCGGCATAAAAAAGGCGGCAGCCAAGCGGCGCCGCCCTCTTTGACATGCACCTGGGCGCTCAGCCCTTGATCGCGGCAATCAGCTCGTCATAGGCCTTGCAGGCGTCGGCCGCTACCGTGCCGCCCCGGAGGCCCCACTATCCTGTGCAGTGCGCCTGCAATATCGCTTTCACGATGCGCTGGATTCGCACTGTTCGATCCGCGCCGAAGCCCCTATCTTGGCCGCTTGACTCCCAAGAGAGCGGAACGGCAGGCATGGCGGCAGAGGCATCGAACAGCGATCTGATCCAAGTGGTGGCGCTGCTTGCCGCCGGCGTCGTTGCGGTGCCGATCTTCAGGCGCATGGGACTAGGCTCCATTCTCGGCTATCTGGCGGCCGGTGTCGTGATCGGCCCGTTCGGGCTGCGCATCTTCTCCGAATCGGAAGCCATTCTTCATGTCGCCGAACTCGGTGTCGTCATGTTCCTGTTCATCATCGGGTTGGAGATGCAGCCGTCACGGCTATGGGGCATGCGCCGCGAGATTTTCGGGCTTGGCGCGCTGCAGGTCGGCGTCTGCGCGGTTCTGCTGACCGGCGTCGGGCTGGCCGGAGGCTTTCCGATCGCACAATCCTTCGTTGCCGGCGCCGGTTTCGTGCTCACCTCGACCGCAATCGTCATGCAGTTGCTGGAAGAACGTGGCGAATTGGCCACGCCCAAGGGCCAGCGCATCGTCTCGATCCTGCTTTTGGAAGATCTCGCGATCGTGCCGCTGTTGGCGCTGATCGCCTTCCTTGCGCCGGGCGGCGCCGATATGAGCCTGTCGGATCGGTTGACGGAGGTCGGCATCGGCCTTGCCGCTATCGTCGGTCTGGTGGTTGCCGGGCGCTATCTGCTCAATCCGTTCTTCCGTATCCTGGCGGATGCGCGCGCCCGCGAGGTGATGACCGCAGCCGCCCTTCTGGTCGTGCTCGGATCGGCGCTTGCCATGCAGCTTTCCGGCCTGTCGATGGCGATGGGCGCCTTCCTGGCCGGCGTGCTTTTGTCGGAATCGACCTTCCGTCACCAGCTGGAGGCCGACATCGAACCGTTCCGCGGCATTCTGCTCGGTCTGTTCTTCCTCGCCGTCGGCATGTCACTCGACCTGCATGTGGTCGTCGTCAACTGGCAGCTCATTGCCATCTATGTCGTTGCCTACATGGTGATGAAAGCGATCGGCATTTATCTCGTTGCCCGCATCCTCAAAACCGGCCATCGGGAAGCGCTCGAGCGCGCCGTCTTCATGGCGCAGGGCGGCGAATTCGCCTTCGTCCTCTATTCCGCAGCGGCGGCGGTGGGCATCATCGACGGCCAGGCCAATGCGATGCTGACCGCCATCGTCATCATTTCCATGGTGCTGGCGCCTTTGGCAATCATAGCACTGCGGTATCTGACGCCGCGCGACGAGCAGTCGCTCGAAGGCGTCGATGTCGCCAACGGCCTGACCGGCAGCGTGCTGATCATCGGCTTTGGCCGGTTCGGCCAGATCGCCAGCCAGCCGCTTTTGTTGCGCGGGATCGACGTGTCGATCATCGACAATGAGGTCGAAATGATCCAGGCGGCGGCCGATTTCGGCTTCAAGGTCTATTATGGCGACGGCACGCGGCTGGACATCCTGCGTGCCGCGGGAGCCGGGCGGGCCCGCGCCGTGCTGATCTGCGTCGACAAGCCCGATGCCGCCGTGCGCATCGCGGAGCTGATCAAGGCGGAGTTTCCCTTGCTGACCGTGCTGGCGCGGGCCTTCGACCGCGGCACCGCCTTACAGCTCATTCGTGCCGGCGTCGACTATCAGCTCCGCGAGACTTTCGAATCGGCGCTTGTCTTCGGCGGCTCGACGCTGGAAGCTCTTGGCGTCGACCCCGAAGAGGTCGCCGAGGTCGTCGAGGACGTCCGTCGCCGCGATGCTGCCCGTTTCGAACTGCAGCAGGCCGAAGGCATCCGCGCCGGGCGGCGCTTTCTCAAAGGCAATATCGGCACGCCCATCCCGACGCCGCTCAGCACACCACGGCGCGCGGGCCAGGCGCTCAATGAAGAGACCGCCGGCGTGCTGCAGAAATCCGAGCCGGCCGACTAACCCCTGGAAAGACGCGAATGATGAACGAACTGGACGAGCGCGCTCTCTCCGTCACCAGATTCTGGCGCGACGCCGGGGAGGATGCATGGTTCGAGAAGAGCGACACCTTTGATGCCGACTTCCGCACCCGGTTTCTCGATCTGCACTTCGCCGCCGCCCGGCGCGAATGCGACGGTTGGTCCGAACACGCCGAAGGGTCGCTGGCGCTGATGATCCTGCTCGACCAGTTTCCGCGAAACTGCTTTCGCAGCACCGGCCACATGTACGCCACGGACCCGCTGGCGCGGCATTTCGCCGGGAAGGCGATTGCCGCCGGTCATGACCTGGCGCTCGACGAAGAGCTCCGCGTCTTTCTTTATTTGCCCTATGAGCATTCGGAGGACCTTGCCGACCAGCTCAAATCGATGGAGCTTACCGCCGCCAAAGCCCCGTCCTATCTGAAATATGCGGTAGAGCACCGCGATATCATCCAGCGCTTCGGCCGCTTTCCGCATCGAAACAGGATGCTTGGCCGGGAGACGACACCCGACGAACAGATGTTCCTCGACGGCGGTGGGTTTTCCGGCTGAGTTCGGGCACCGATGGCGGCAGCGTCAGGCCGTCCACCAATCCCGGCCCGACGGCAGCCGTCCAATGCCCGAAGTGTCGACGGCGGCCAGTCGCTCCGACACGCTCTTGCCGTCGACCACAAGCTCCGGCGCAATTTCTGCCAGCGGCGCCAGCACGAAGGCGCGCTCCAGCATGCGCGGATGCGGCACCTCCAGTCCGGTCTCGTGGATGATGCGGTCGCCGAACACGAGAATGTCGATATCGATCAGGCGTGGACCCCAGCGCTCCTCGCGCACCCGCTTCAGTTTTCGCTCGACATCAAGGCAAAGCTCGAGCAAGGCGCGCGGCGCGAGCACGGTCGAGATTTCGGCCGCAGCGTTGAGGAAATCCGGCTGATCGAGCTTGCCCCAGGGCGGCGTGCGGTAGAGCGACGAAACGGCAACGACGCGCGTACTCTCGTCGGCATCCAGAATGCCCAGTGCCGCAGCCATCGACTTCGCCGGATCGCCGAGATTGCCACCAAGGCTGAGATAGACGGTGTTACTGGTATTATTATTCTGGCCAGACAACGGTCACCTCGACATGATCGAGCACACCCGGCACCGGGGCATTCGGCTTGCGCACGGTAATCTCGGCCTTTTTGATCTGCGGAAACCGTGCCGTCAGCGCCCTCGCCACTTCGAGCGCCAGCGCTTCGATCAGAAAGCGCCGCTCGCCGGTAATGATCCTTTCGATCACCGCAAAGGCAATGCCATAATTGACGGTGTCTTCGATGGAATCGTCGACCAGCGCCCGCCCTGGATCCACCGTGAGTGCGGCATCGACATAAAAGCGCTGACCGAGCGTCTCCTCCTCGTCCAGCACGCCGTGCCGGGCGAAGAAGGCGCAGTTCTTCATTCGGATGACATACATGGCTCAGCTTTCCCCGGTCTCACGTGCCAGCATAGCATCGGCAATGGCCAACGCATCCACGTTGATTGCGACATCGTGGACGCGAAACAGATGCGCGCCTTTGAGCCTCAGGATGACGCTGGTGGCCGCGGTTCCGGCACCCCTTGCCGCCGCGTCGCGGTCGGTGACGGTGCCGATAAAGCGCTTTCGCGATGTGCCGGCCATCAGCGGAAAGCCCAGCGCATGAAGCTCGGAAAATCGTGCCATCAGGTCAAAGTTTTCCGCAGCTGTCTCCTTGGCGAAGCCGAAGCCCGGATCGAGCACGATATGGTCGTCGGCAACACCGCTCCGCTGCGCGATTTCCAGCGACTTCCTGAGGAAGAAAAGCTGATCGGCAATCACGTCGGGCAGTTTCTGCCGATCCCGTCCCGTGTGCATGATGACAAGCCCGGCGCCGGTTTCGGCCGCGATGCGGGCAATACCCGGTTCGCGCTGCAGGCCCCAGACGTCGTTGACGATATGCGCGCCGGCTTGGACGGCAAGCCGGGCCGTGTCCTCCCGGTAGGTGTCGACCGAGATCAGCGTTCCGCCAGATTTCGCGAGCGCCTCGATGATCGGCAATATGCGGGCCTGTTCTTCCTCTGCGGAGACCGCAGTCGCGCCGGGACGTGTCGATTCTCCGCCGAGATCAATGACGGAGGCCCCCTCCTCCACCATACGGCGCGCCCGGGCCACCGCTTTTTCCGGGGCATCGAACAGCCCGCCGTCGGAAAAACTGTCGGGCGTGACGTTGAGGATGCCGACGACGACGGCCTTGCCGCCAAGGTCGAGATGGCGCCCATGTGCCAGTTGCCATCGCCCTGTCATCATTGCCCATCAACCATGTTCGATCCCGCGCCACGACCGGGGATCAATTCCGTTGCGCCGGAGACGGCGGTAAAGCAAGGTGGGCAAAGAGGCAACACGATGACACGATCCCTCCTCTGCGCCCTGATGCTCGCTCTGACCGCACTCCCGGCCGGCGCTACGACTCTCGTCAAGACATATAGTTATTTCCCGATCGGCGGCAGGACGCTCGACGACATCGAGACCCAGCTGTCGAAACTCGGGCCTCAGGTGAAAAGCACCGGGTCGCGGCATCCAGGCGCCACCCAGATGGCGTTCACCACCCGCGTCAGTTATGCGGAAAAGCCGGGCTCGTGCTGGATTGCTGACGCCGTCGTCACCGTCAAGGTCAAGGTCATCCTTCCCTCATGGCGCCGCCCGCGCAAGGCCGATGCCGGCGTCAGGCTGTTCTGGGATACGTTATCCGCCGACATCAAGCGCCATGAGGAACGCCACGTCGAGATTGCCAAGAACCATGGCCGCGAACTCGAAGACGCCTTGAAGGCGAGCTACCCGGAAAAGACCTGCGAACTGGCCAAGGCCAAGGCCGCGAAAATCACAGCGGCCATGCTTGCCAAGCACGACCAGGACCAGATGCGCTTCGATCGTGTGGAAAGCGCCAATTTCCAAAGCCGTATCCTGCGGCTTTTGCACTATCGCATCGAGCGCATCGAGAACGGCCGGCTCGCTCCCGGCTGAACTCTGCGTCGTCGGACAAAACCAATTTGGAATAAGCCAATTTTGGCGAAGCATAGTGCCAGCTTCGAAAAACTTTCGAGCCCCTGTCGAAATCGGCCTATAGCGAACGACATATGTCAAGTTCGCAAGGCTCAGTCTCAAGGCACGAGAACACGTCCAATCTGCACACTCGACGCAGTCCAGCCGCCTCGCGGACGTGCACGCAAGCATTAATGGATGAACCGATATGGACCAGACTATCGACAAGCAAGCGATGGTGGAAACCAGCACGCCGCTGACCGAAGCCGAGAAAAACGCCATCATCGGCGGCGTGCTGTTGTCGATGCTGCTGGCGGCGCTCGACCAGACCATCGTCGCGCCGGCGATGCCGACGATGGCACGTCTGCTCGGGCATGCCGAATATCTGCCGTGGATCGTGACCGGCTATCTTCTGACCGCGACCGCCGTGGCGCCGCTCTACGGCAATATCTCCGACATCTATGGCCGCCGGCCGACCGTCTATGCGGCAATCCTGATCTTTCTCGCCGGGTCGCTGGTCAGCGCCATGGCCCCCAACATGCTGGTCCTCGTCGTCGGCCGGGCGATCCAGGGCGCCGGCGGCGGCGGCCTGTTCGCCCTGACGCAGACCGTGATCGGCGATCTCGTGCCGCCGCGCGAGCGGGCCCGCTACGCCGCCTGGATCTCGGGCACCTGGGCCGTCGCCAGCATCGCCGGGCCGCTGCTCGGCGGCACCTTCGCCGAGCATCTGCATTGGTCGCTGATCTTCTGGATCAACATCCCGCTTGGCCTGCTGGCCATGGCGATCATCAACAAGCCGCTCAAGAAGCTGCCGATCGCCGCAAAGCATCACCGCGTCGACGGCCTCGGTGCGGTGCTTCTGATCGCGGCCACCTCCTTGCTGCTGCTTGCCTTGAACTGGGGCGGCAGCGAGTATCCGTGGTTGTCGCCTGACATCCTTGGACTGCTCGCCTGCTCTGCTGCGTTCTGGAGCGCGTTCGCGCTGCGGCTCATGCGCGCGGCCGAACCGCTGATCTCGCTCGAAGTGCTAGGCAATCCGATTGTTCTCGCCGGCACGCTTTCGATGTTCCTGCTGCAGGCCGCCAATGTCGGCTTGTCGGTCTATCTGCCTGTCTACCTGCAGTCGATCGTCGGCCTGTCGGTCAGTGAATCGGGCACCGCGTTGCTTGGGCTGATGCTCGGCACGGTCGCCGGTGCGACGTTCAGCGGGCGAATGATCCCGCGCTTTTTCCATTATAAGCGCATCGCCATGATCGGCACTGTTTTCTCGATCCTGTGCCTCGGTGTACTCAGCCTGGTCGCCGGGCATGCCTCGCTGTTGGTTGTCGAGGTGTTGACGACCTGCATAGGCTTGGGCACAGGCACGACCTTTCCGGTTGCCACCGTATCGGTCCAGAACGCCGTCGATCGCATGCACCTTGGCGTGGCGACCGGCGTGCTCACCTTCCTCCGCTCGCTGGGTAGTGCGCTTGGCGTCGCAATGCTTGGTGCCGTCGCCCTTGGCTACGGGCTGCCGCTGGCCAGCGAAGGCGCGCAGGAGGTCGGCCATATCGGGTCAGTTACGCCCTTTGTGATGATCTTTCTTGCCGCGGCGGCGACCTTGCTGCTGTCGTTCATCACGCTCTGGCTGATGCCGGAGAAAACGCTTCGCGGCCATGCCGAGGCTGTGGCCCCGGCCATGGCGGAGTAGACCCGCCTGACGAAAATACAGCGAGGCTCAGTCGACCACGCCGAGCTTCTTATGCAGACTGGTCGACGAGGTCGTATACTGGAACACGATGCGCTCGCCGGGGCTGATGACGCGCTTGGCTGCCTGCGCCATTAGCGCGACCTCATGGAACCCCGACAGGATCAGCTTCAGCTTGCCGGGATACCAGTTGATGTCGCCGACGGCGAAGATGCCGGGCACGGACGTCTGAAATTTTTCGGTATCGACCGGGATCAGGTTCTCGTGAAGATTGAGGCCCCATTCGGCGATTGGGCCAAGCTTCATCGTCAGGCCGAAGAACGGCAGCATCCGCGTACACGGCACTTCGATATCGCCCTCCGGCCCCTTGATGGTGGCGGAGACTAGCTGGCCGTCGGTGCCGGTCAGGCCAGTCACCTGTCCAACCTGGAATTCCAGCTCCTTCATCTCCTGCATGGCGTACATCTTGTTGACGCTGTCGGGCGCTGCGCGGAATTCGGGGCGCCGGTGCACCAGCGTCACGCTCTTGGCGACCGGCTGCAGGTTCAGCGTCCAGTCGAGCGCCGAATCGCCGCCGCCGACGATGACGAGGTCGTGGCCGCGAAAGTCCTCCATCCGGCGCACCGAGTAGAACACGCCCTTGCCTTCATAGGGCTCGATGCCCGGAATCGGCGGCCGCTTCGGCTGGAAAGAGCCGCCGCCGGCGGCGATCACCACAATTTTGGCTTCGAACACCTCGTTTTCGTCGGTCGTGACGCGGAAGCTGCCGTCCTCCAGCCTTTCCAGACTCGAAACCATGCGGTTATAGGTGAATTCGGGCTTGAACGGCGCGATCTGCTCAAGCAGCTTGTCGACCAGGCCTTGCGCCGAGATCGAGGGCCAGCCCGGAATGTCGTAGATCGGCTTTTCCGGATAGAGTTCGGCGCATTGCCCACCGGGCCGGTCGAGTATGTCGATCAGATGGCACTTCATGTCGAAGAGGCCGAGCTCGAATACGGCAAACAGGCCGACAGGCCCTGCCCCGACAATGAGTACGTCCGTCTTGGTGATAGCGGTCATGGAGCGTGCGCCTTTATGGGAAAACGGCGCGACACTGCATGACCATTGGTCCGCTGCCAAGCGGCAGCGGCAAAAATCGGCTTCAGCCCTGGCGGGCCGGCACGCGCACGACCAGCCCGTCGAGGGCGTCGCGCACCTTGATCTGGCATGACAGCCGCGAGTTCGGCTGGACCTCGTAGGCGAAGTCCAGCATGTCCTCTTCCATAGCTTCCGGCTCGCCGACCTCCGCCGTCCAGGCTTCGTCGACATAGACATGGCAGGTCGCGCAGGCGCAGGCGCCGCCGCATTCCGCTTCTATTCCCGGCACCGCATTGCGGATCGCATTTTCCATGACGGTCGAGCCGTTTTCGGCATCCACGTCAAAATGCGTGCCGTCATGGGCGATGAAGGTCAGCTTGGTCATTTGTCACCTGAAGGGAGTCTGAGCCGACATAATCACTCTGCCGGACAAGTCAACTGCGGCGCGAAAGCGCCGCTGCGTGGCGTTTTGGGAATAAGTCCTATCGGCTGATGGCGGCGACGAAATCGCGCACTTCTTCGATCAGCGAGCCAAGCCGCTTCAGCGTGCTGGCGTCTTCGGGCCGGCATTCGATCGCACTGGCGCAATCGGCAATGGCGAAGGCACCGACCCCGCGCGCCGAGCCTTTGAGCCCGTGCGCCAGTAGCAGCCGCTGGCTGACATCCGCATCGACGATCTTGTCGCGCACCGACAGCGCCTGCTGGACGAACAGCGCCAGCACCTCCTGCTCGAGGCTCCGATCGCCCATCGTCTGGCGCGCAAGATGCGCCAGGTCGATCGGCCGCGCCCCGGCTGTCCCCGACACGTCGCCGCCGGGCATCGAGAAGGCAATGCCGTTTTCGCCACGTATCACTTTGAGACTCCGTTCTTCGGCCGCCGCAAAAACTAGGCGTATCCGGTGGATAACGGGTTAATGATTGGCCCGGAAAAATGTCGCGATAACGGCGCCGAAATCACGGCTTCGTTAACCTTATATTTAAAGTTTTACGTATCGGGCGGAATGCATGTTTTCTTTACCCCGCTGTGTCATTACGATACGACAGGTCCATTTTCAGCCTCCTGCGCGGGACACGCTAGGCAGAATCAATAAGCAGAACATAAGTCCCGCGGCAGCTTGTACAGGGTAGCGAAGGCATGGCGAAGAAACCAACGACGACGAGAACGCTCGACAGCGACGTAGCCAGGGAACTCGAAAAGGCACTTGATATCGATCTGAGCGGCGATGCCGGCGGCGACTTCGACATCGCGGCATCCATGGAAGATCTGGAAGCGCAGATATCGCAAGCCGCCGACGAACTGGCGCGCGAAGGTCGCAGCCAGAACGAGGCGCCTGCCCCCGACCAGAGCCAGAACGCGGCACCTGCCGCCAATCAAAGCCAGAACGCAAATCCCGCGCCAAAAGCCAAGCCGGCTGAGTTGCGCCCCGTTGCGACGCGCAATGGCTCGCAGCCGGCCGCTTTCTCGCCGGCCAATGACGATCGCCAAAAAGACTATAAGACGCTTCTGCACACCCTCAATCTGCGCGCCTCGAACACGATCTATTGGGTCGTGGCTTTTGTTTCGCTGGCCTGGATCGCCGGCGCCGGTGGGCTCGCGAACCTGTTGTTCGGACCTGGCATCTGGAACATCCGCACCGTCGATCAGTTTTTCGCCCGTCCTGAGCTGATCGGCCTGGCGGTCGCGGCAATCGTGCCCGTCATCCTGTTCTGGGCATTCGCAGTGATGATTCGCCGCGCTCAGGAGATGCGCCTTGCCGCGCAGTCGATGACCGAGGTGGCCTTCCGTCTGGCCGAGCCGGAAAATCTTGCCCAGGACCGCGTCATGATGATCGGCCAAGCGGTTCGCCGCGAGGTGGCGGCCATGGGCGAAGGCATCGAACGCACGCTTGCGCGTGCAGTCGAACTCGAAACGCTGGTTCACAGCGAGGTGAACCAGATCGAGCGCTCCTATTCGGAGAACGAGTCCCGCATCCGCTCGCTTGTCGACGGGCTGGGCAGCGAGCGCGAAGCGGTCGTCACCCATGCCGAGCGCGTGCGCGCCTCGATCACCGGCGCCCACGAGACGCTGAAGGACGAGATCAACGCCGCCAGCGATATCATTCGCGACAGCATTCTCAACGCCTCGACCAAGCTGTCGATGACGATCAACGAATCCGGCGACACGCTGATCGACAGGATCAACGGAAGCTCGATGTCGATCTTCGATTCGGTGGAAGGCCGGCTGGAATCGATCACCGACCGGCTGTCGACGTCGGGCGAGGCCTTTGCCAGCCTGCTCGACACCCGCATCGCCAAGCTGACGGACACCACCGATGGCCTGACGCGGTCGCTGATCGACCTGCTCGACGACCGCACGACCGGCATGGTGTCGCTGCTCGGCGGTGCCGCCCGCACACTCAATTCCGAATTCGAAGCCAGCCTCAACGGCATCGAGCGGACGCTTGCCGAACGTGGCCAGACGCTGATCAGCGAGTTCCAGACCCGCGCCGAGGCGCTCGACACCGGTACGCAGAAGCTCAACGCCGCGCTGGAGGCTCGCGCACGCCAGATCAACGAGACGCTGGTCGAGCGCGCGCGCGAAATCGCCCACACCTTCCAGGAAAGCAAGGAGACGCTGTCGGCGATGATCGATCAGGGCAAGACCCAGATCGGCGCCGACATGGCCGACATCGTTTCGTCGACCTCGACCATGCTTGAAGCCCGCGCCGGCGATTTCGCCGGGCGCATGGAAGCGGCGCGCCATGTCGTATCGCGTTCCTTCGATACGGACATCCAGCGGCTTGCCGATGCTCGCGCCGGCATCGAGGAAGCCGTCGAAAACCACAGCCGCAAGCTTTCCGAAAGCCGCGACCGGATGGCGGCGGCAATGCAGGCCGATCTGGCGAAGTTCGCCGAGGGCCGCGCCGAAATCGACGCAGCGGTGACCAACCAGGTGCAGAAGCTTGCCGAAGGCCGCGGCCAGATCTCGCGCGCTCTTGAAGAGGATCTGCGCAAGGTCAACGAATCGCGCGCGGCGATCGACGCTTCGCTGGGCAGCCATCTAGAAAGGCTTGAAGAGGGCCGCAACAGGCTTGCCCAGGCATTGAACGAAGACTCTGGAAAACTCGTGCAAGCCCGCACGATAATTGATGAAATGGTTGCCGGACACGTCGGCAAGCTCGCCGAAGGCCGCAGCATTCTTTCGCGCGCGCTCGAGGCCGACCTCGGCAAGCTGGCAGACAGTCGCGCCAGCATCGACGGCCTTGTCGCCGGTCAGGTCGAAAAGATCGGCGAGGGTCGCGCCATACTCGCCAGTGCGCTGGAAGCCGACATCGCCGGCATTAATAGCCTCATCGAGACCCACTCCGCGAAATTGGCGCAAGACCGCAGCGGGCTTTCCCAGTCGCTCGAGAACGACCTGTCCGACATCAGAGGTCTGATCGCCCATCATTCGGGCAGGCTCGCCGATGATCGCAGCCTGCTTTCGAAGACACTTGAAGACGATCTTGCCAAGCTGGCAGAGAGCCGGTCGAGCATCGACGGGCTGGTTGCCGGCCAGGTCGAGAAGCTGGCCGAAGGCCGCGACATTCTCAAGCGCGCGCTGGAATCGGACCTGAACGCGATCAAGGGCGTCATCGCCAGCCAATCCGAAAAGCTGGCAGAAGACCGTGGCCAGTTGTCCCGGGCACTGGAGGGCGACCTGCAGGCCGTGCGGGACGTTGTCTCCGATCACATGAACAAGCTCGCCGAAGACCGTTCGACTCTGTCGAAGGCGCTCGAAGACGATCTCGCCAAGTTGGCCGAAAGCCGCTCGAGCATCGATGTGATGGTTTCCGGCCAGGTCGAAAAGCTGGCAGAGGGCCGCGACATCCTCAAGCGCGCGCTGGAAGCCGATCTAAGCACCGTCAAGGGCGTCATCGCCAGTCAATCCGAAAAGCTGGCGGAGGATCGCGGTCAGTTGTCGCGGGCACTGGAGACCGATCTCGAGACTGTGCGGGGCGTCGTCTCCGATCATATGAACAAGCTCGCCGAGGACCGTTCGGCCCTGTCGAAGGCGCTCGAGGACGATCTCGCCAGGCTGGCAGAGAGCCGGTCGAGCATCGACGGGCTGGTCGCCGGCCAGGTGGACAAGCTGGCTGAGGGCCGCGATATCCTCAAGCGCGCGCTGGAAGACGATCTGGCCAAGCTGGCCGAAAGCCGCTCGAGCATCGACGGGCTGGCCGCCGGCCAGGTGGAGAAACTGGCTGAGGGCCGCGACATCCTCAAGCGCGCGCTGGAAGACGATCTCGCCAAGCTGGCCGAAAGCCGCTCGAGCATCGACGGGCTGGTTGCCGGCCAGGTCGAAAAGCTGGCCGAAGGCCGCGACATCCTCAGGCGCGCCTTGGAGGCCGATCTCAGCACGATCAGGGGTGCCATCGCCGATCAGTCGCAGCTATTGACCGACAATCGCGCACAGTTTTCGCGTGCGCTGGAAGCCGATCTCGGCAACGTCAACAGCCTTGTCGCAACCCACGCCGAGAAGCTCGTCCAGGACCGCTCGACCCTGTCGAAGGCGCTCGAGGACGATCTCGCCAAGCTGGCCGAAAGCCGCTCGAGCATCGATGGGCTGGTTGCCGGCCAGGTCGAGAAACTGGCCGAAGGCCGCGACATCCTCAGGCGCGCGTTGGAAGCCGACCTGGAGAGGCTTGCATTAAGCCGCAGCGAGGTCGACGAGATCGTCGCTGGTCATGTCGGCAAGCTGACCGAGGGCCGCGACATGCTGACCCGCGCATTGCAGGACGATCTCTCCAGGCTCGCCGATACGCGCAAGGATGTCGACCGTTCGCTGTCCGGCCATATCGACCAGATCGCCGCCAGGAGCACCGACATCTCCGATGCAATTGCTGCCGACGTGGAAAAGATCGAGCAGGCGTTCAGCCGGCAGACAGGCATCATCGAGGAGCGCGCCAGCACCATGGAGCGGGCGCTGTCGACGGGTGTCGACAACGTTCGCAGTGTGCTCGAAAGAAGTGCCGTCTTCGTCGCCGGAGCGCTGCGCGAGAAGGTCATGGAAGTCACCAGCGCGCTGCATGAGCAGGCTGGCGCAGCATTCAGCGATGCCGACCGCAAGATCGCCGAGCGCGCCGAGCAGACCTCGACCGCCCTGCTCGCCAGGGCGGAGGACATCGCGCGCACCTTCGAGGAGGCGGATCGCCGCCTCGCCGCACGCGCCGAGGATACGTCGAGCGCGCTGATTGCCCGCGCCGACGACACGTCGAACACCTTGCTGGCGCGTGCTCAGGAGACGGCCGATCAGCTGGCAGCCAGAGCAAGTGAGATTGCCGGTACCTTCGACGCGGCGGATCACAGGCTGGTCTCTCGCGCCATCGAAACGGCCCAGTCGCTGGCTGCACGTGCCGGCGACATCCTGCGCAATTTCGAAACAGCCGATGAGCGGCTGGGTGTGCGCATCGGCGAATCCGCCGAAGCTCTCGCGGCACGTGCGTCGGATCTCGGCCGCATTTTCGATGCCGCCGACCAGCAACTTATCTCGCGCATTGCCGAAGGCTCCGAAGCACTTTCGGCCCGTGCGTCCGAGATCGGCCGCATCTTCGAGGAGGCGGATCATCGCCTGGTGTCCCGTATCGCCGACAGCAGCACCGCCATCGGCGAACATGCCGACAACATTGTCGGCGCCTTCACCAGCACCGAGCAGCGGGTTGCCGAACGCGCCAGGCAGACTGGCCAGGAACTCGCCGTCCATGCCCGTGAAATCGAGCAGGTGCTTGCCGGCGCCGACGAACGCTTGGCATCGAGTGCTGCTGCCACAGCGGCCCGCGTCGAGGAGCAGGTCGTGAGCGTCGAGAACCGCTTCGCCTACACCGCCGAGACAATGGGCCAAAAGCTCACCGAACAGGTCTCGAACGCCGAGGCGCAGCTGATCTCGCGTGCCAACACGATCGCCGAAACCTTCACCGCGGTCGGCCAGCATATCGGCCAGAGCACCAATGACGCCGCAAAGACCATCGGTGCCAATACTCGCGAGCTCAATACGATGCTTGCGGCACGTTCGGCCGAAATATCGAAAATCCTGGACGAGACGGCACGACCTCTGGTCGAGCGCTTCGCCCAAGGCGGCTCCGAGCTGCAAAAGAGCATGGAAGAGGTCACCGAACGTGCGACCGAGAAGCTGCGCACTCAAAACGCCGCCCTCGTCGACGCCCTCGCCAGCCGCACGGCCGAAACCCTGTCGGCCGTCGAAGGCGCGCGCTCGACGCTTGCTGACAGCGTTGCCGACCTCATCGGCCGCATGACCACCTCCAGCTCGCAGCTCGGTCAATTGATCGAGCAGGCAGCGACCAATCTCGGCCAGGTCGACGAACGCCTGACCGGCAGCACACAAAGCTTCGCGGCGACCACGGAAAAGACCGCGCAGACCTTCGCCAGCTCGGCGCGCCTGGTCGATTCGAATACGACGCGGCTCACCGAGCTGTCGTCCTCGACCTTGCGCGAGGTTGCCTCTATCGCCACCAAGTTCGACGAGCACAGCCGGTTGCTGTCCAGTGCCTCGGACCTGTTGAGCTCGGCCCAGAGCAACCTCGAGCACACGCTCGAAAGGCAATCGTCGCTGGAAGACCTCGCTGTCGGCCTTGTCAAGAAATCGGAAGATCTCGAAAGGGTCATGCGCTCGTTCGAGAATCTGGTCGGCCAGACGCTGCAGAACGCCGAAGGCAAGACGCTGGAATCCGCCGACAAGATCCGCACCGCGATTTCCGAAGTGGTCGATTCGGCCACCAAGCGCTTTGCCGATGCGACCGAGGAGATGCGGCGCACCGCCGGTTCAATCAAGAGCGAGCTCGACCTCACCCGCGCCGAGCTCAAGAAAGGCGTCATCGAAATGCCGGAAGAGGCAAAGGAATCAACCACGGCTATCCGCCGTGCCGTTTCCGAGCAGATCAACGCGCTGAAGGAACTTTCTGAAATCGTTGCGAAATCTGGCCGCAGCGCCGACAGTTCGGAGCAGCGCAACCTCCGTCCGGCGCCGCAAGCGCCTGCCGCGCGCGCCGCCGAACCGCCACGCCGCCCAGCTCCGGCTCCGGAACAGCGCCGTGCACCGCAGGCGCCTTCGGGCGAGACGGCGCTGCGCGGCACGCTCGACCTCGAACGTTCTGCAGACACAGCGCCGCGCCAGCGCGAACCAAACGGCCGCACGCCGCAGGGCGGCTGGGTGCGCGACCTCCTGACCGGTGCATCGCGCGAAGACGACGCCAAGCCGGCAGCGCCTGCCGAAGCGCCGCGTCCGGCTCCCGCTCCGCGTTCGCCGCTTCACGTCGTGGAGTCGCTGAACTCGCTTTCCGTCGATATCGCCCGCGCCATCGATCACGATGCCTCGATCGAGCTGTGGAACCGCTACCGGCGCGGCGAGCGTGACGTCTTCACGAGGCGTCTATACACACTGAAGGGCCAGCAGACGTTCGACGAGATCCGCCGCAAATATCAGTCGGAGGCGGAGTTCCGCGCCGCCGTCGACCGTTACTGCGATGATTTCGAAAAGCTGCTCAAGGACGTGTCGCGCAACGACCGCGACAACATCATGGCGCAGACCTACCTGACGTCGGATACCGGCAAGGTCTATACCATGCTGGCCCACGCCAGCGGCCGCCTGCACTAAGCGGGCGATAGAGGCCAAACGAAAAAGGCGGGAAACTCCCGCCTTTTTCATTTACGCCGATTGAGTCTGAACAGATCGGCGGCCCGGATGATCGCGCCTGGCGGCGTCTGGCCGGTTCAGATCACAGTGTCCGTCCAGTTGACGATTTGCCTGGCCGCATCGCCGAACGCGGCATCGAGCGCGCCGACATAGGCCTGGTTGCCGCTGCCCGAAACGGGCGCGGTCGCGCTAAACGTCTTCGACGCCCGTACTTCGCCGTTGCGGTCGTTCAACAGGCGCACGAACAGCTCGATCTCGGCATGTTCGCCGCCGTCGACCCGCACCTCGAACGAGCGGATTTCGACGATCACCTGATAGTCGATCGCCAGCCCCTCGCCCGGCTTGCCAACACCGGTAAAGCTGCCCGAGCGCTGGAAGGTCTCTGCCAGCCGCGCCTGTACGATCATCGGCAGCCGGTCGGCCCATTGCGCGCCCTTGAGATACTGGATCGATCGCGGCGATGGCTTGATGACGATGTTTTGGCTGTCCAGCGCCTTGAGCGCCGATGGCTGGGCGATGAGGATCTGGCGACGGCTGTGGCCACGCGCTTCCAGCGACGGCGCCGAAAGCTCAAACGTATCCAGCGGCGCCGGCTTGCCGCCCAGCGCCGCGCAGCCGGCGAGCGAAAGCGCCAGCAGTGCCGCTCCGGCCTTGAACCCACTCGATCGGACGCTGCCTGAACTGATCGACTTCAAACGCGATCCCCCCCGGATCGTGGAAACAACGCGTATCTGCAAGCTATGTTCTTGCGGTGGGCGCAGGCCAAAGTCAACGGCGCACCCTGCCGTCGAACTGCCGAACCTCACCCTCGCCGCCGGACAGGATCCGCTGTGGATTGCGGCTGAGGTCGGTCACGGCCTCTTCGATGCGGTTGATCGAACGACGGCTGTCCTGGACCAGCGATTCGACGTTTTGCAGCCCCTGTCCCGAGAACCGCGCCAGATTGTCGGTGATGGTACCGAGGCGGGCATTCAGCGTGTCGGCGACCTGCTTGAACGATTTGAGCGTCGCCCTGGCATCGGCCATGACGCCGTCGGCCTGACCGGAGCCGAGCAGTTTGTCGACCTTGGCAAGGATACCGTCGACTCGCACCGAGGCATCGTTGAGGCGTCCTGCGAGCTGGTGCGCGTCTTTGATGGTTTCGTCGATGTCGTCGGCCCGGTTGGCGAACTTGTTGGTCACCTTGGCGATGTCGGCGGCAGCTTCGTTGGCGTTTTCGCTGGCCTTCTGGATATTGGCCAGCGCGGTGCGAACCTCAGCCGGATCGATGCCGTCGAGAACGCCGTCGACCTTGGCCAGCGTGCCTTGCGTCTTCTGGGCGAACTCGTTGATCGAGCCTACCGCCGTGTCGACGTTCTTGATGACCGTGTCGAACTGCTTGCTGGTTTCCTTGAGGTTGGTGGTGACAGTGTCGACATTGGCGACGATGCTCTTGATCTGGTCCTTGTCGACGGCGTTGAGTAGCCCTTCCGCCGCCTTCAGGGTGCTGTCGAGCTTGCCCGAAACGCCCTTCAATTCGTCTGCCAGCGAGCTGACGCTGGCCAGGAACTTGTCGACGCCGTCCGAATTCCTGGCCAGCGCATCGGAGAAGGTCTGGACATTGTTGACGGTCTGCGTGAGCGGCCCGCGAACGTCCTTGGTGAAGCCTTCGAGCTCCGAAAGGACCTTGTCGGCGCGGGTGAAGATGTTCTGCGCCGTCTGCAGCAGATTGGTGACCGCCGACGGGTTGGCAACGATCTCGGCGACACGGCCTTCCTTTTCCGCCTCGTCGAGGAGCTTGGGCTCCTTGGGGTCGGCGCCCTTGAGCTCGATGTTGGCCTGGCCGGTGAGGCCGGCAAGCCCGATATCGGCCTGCGTCGACTTGGTGATCGGCGTATTCCGGTCTATTTCGGTGTCGGCGATGGCAGCGGTCGGATTGTCGACGTCGATATAGACACGGCGCACGTCGCCGACCTTGACGCCGTTGAACAGCACGAAGCTGCCACGGCCGAGCCCCGAAGCGGACCCTGGAATGCGCACGCGCAGTATCGTCGTCTCACCCTTGTCGCCGATCGCCGCCGTCCAATAGACGAAGGCGAAAGCCGCGAGGATCGCGGCCAGCGTGAAAATGCCGACAATGACGTAGTTGGCCCTGGTTTCCATTGCTCACTTATGGCTATGCGCGCGCCGCAAGATCAAGTTGCCGGGCGCGTTTTCCGCGGAAATAGGATTTTACCCAGGGTTCCTCGCTCCTGAGCATGTCGTCGATCGTGCCCTCGACCAGCACTTTCTTGTTGCCGAGCACCGCCACGCGGTCGCACGCGGTAAACAGCGTGTCGAGATCGTGTGTGACCATATACACGGTCAAATCCATTGTATCGCGCAGCTTGACGACCAATTCGTCGAACTCCGCGGCGCTGATCGGATCGAGCCCCGACGTCGGTTCGTCGAGGAAGACGATGTCCGGGTCGAGCGCCAGAGCGCGCGCCAGCGCAGCACGCTTGATCATGCCGCCGGAAAGCTCGGAGGGGAATTTCTGCGCCGCGTCCGGCGGCAGTCCGACCAGCTCGACCTTAAGCATGGCCAATTCGTCCATCAGCTTCTTCGGCAAATCGAGATATTCGCGCATCGGCACCTGGACGTTTTCGAGAACGGTCAGCGCCGAAAACAGCGCACCATGCTGGAACAGCACGCCAAGCCGCATGTCGATGCGAAGGCGCTCCCGTTCGCTTGCCTTTTCGACGTCGACGCCAAACAGTTTGATTGTTCCCGATTGCTTGCGCGTCAGGCCAAGGATGGTACGCAGGAGGACGGACTTGCCGGCACCGGAAGCGCCGACGAAGCCGAGAATTTCCCCGCGCCAGATATCGAGCGACAATTTGTCGAGAATGACCTTATCGGCGAAGGACACCGTGATGTCGTGCGCCGACAGCACGATCTCGTCTTCTTTGGCTTTCTCCGCCACCTTGGTCGAGTTTGTGCCCGGCAGCGCCATGTCAGAACTCGATTGCTGCATAGAACATGGCGAAAAGCCCGTCGAGGATAATGACCACGAAGATCGACTTCACCACTGAGGCGGTCACGTGCTGGCCGAGCGATTCGGCGCTGCCGCCAACCTTCATGCCTTCGACCGAGGCAATCGTGCCGATGATCATGGCCATGAACGGCGCCTTGATCAGGCCGGCAAAAATGGTGCTGAGGTCGATGGCGACGCGCAGCCGGTCGATGAAGGCCGCCGGTGCAATATCGGAATAGAGCCATGCAGCCAGTATGCCGCCGCCAAGTGCCGCGAAATTGGCGATGATCGTCAGGCAAGGCAGCGCGATGACCAGCGCGACCAGCCGCGGGAACACCAGCACACCGATCGGATTGAGACCGATGACCTTCAGCGCATCGACCTCCTCGCGCATCTTCATTGAGCCGATTTCGGCGGTGATCGCGCTGCCCGAACGGCCGGCGATCATGATCGCCGTCATCAGCACGCCGAGTTCGCGCAGGATCAGCACACCGACCAGGTCGACGACGAAGATATCGGCGCCGAAATAGCTGAGCTGATAGGCGCCTTGCTGGGCGACGATCGCGCCGACGATGGCCGACATCAGCACCACCACGGGTATGGCGCCGACGCCCATGCGATCGATCTGGTTGAAGATCGCCGCCATGTTGACGGCATGGCCGCGGCCAAGCTTCATCTGCGAGCCGCGTATCGTGGCGCCGAGGATGTTCATTGCGGCCAGGAAATCGTCGCGCATCTCATAGACGCGCCGGCCAACCGCCTCGAGCCCGCGAATGATGAAGTTGGGCGGCTTTGCCGGACCGGATTCGGGCTCGCGTCGAACCGCATCGCCGACGGCGCCGAGCAGGATCGAGGCAATCTCGCTTTGCCCCTGCATCGTGATCTCGACGCCTTTCTTTTCGAAGCTGCTGACCAGACGATCGATCAGCCAGGCGCCGGCAGTGTCCATCTTCTCGATCTGCGACAGATCGAGCGCCAGCGTCTTGAAGCCGCTGCGCTTCTCGATCTTGCGCATCTCGGCGTCGACCAGCGCCACGGTACGTGTCGTCCAGCTTCCCGAGAAAGCGCAGCCGAGAACGCCGCCCTCTTCGCCGATCGCGATGCGCGGCTGGTGGTCGGGCTCCTTGGCAGTGCCGCTTGCCTCGCGTTTGCGGATGGTCAACATGGCGTCCTGTTTAGCCTGACGGGGCCGACCTGTCGATTTGCCGACATCCTCCTTGTTGCACAGCCGGAGCAGAAAAATATGGCGCGTGTCATTTCGGTCGAGGCCGAGCGCTTTCCCATCGCCGGCACCTTCACCATTTCACGCGGCTCGAAGACCGAGGCTGAGGTGATTTCCTGCACCATCAGCGAAGGCGGCCATATCGGGCGCGGCGAATGCGTTCCCTACAAACGCTATGGCGAGATCATGGAGGGTGTGCGCGACGCGATCGAGGCGATGCGCGGTGAGATCGCGGGCGGCATCAGCCGCACCGCCCTACTCGACGCCATGCCTGCCGGCGCGGCACGCAACGCCATTGACTGTGCGCTCTGGGACCTGGAAGCGAAGATCAGCGGAACACCGGTGGCGCATATGATACGCGCCGTTCCGTTACGGGCGCTTGAGACGGCTTACACACTGTCGCTCGCCGAGCCGGAGGCGATGGCGGCGCAGGCCCGCGCAAATGCCAAGCGCCCGCTGCTCAAGGTCAAGATCGGTGGCGACAACGACATCGCCCGCATCCGCGCGGTGGCGGAGGCAGCACCCGACAGCCGCATCATCCTCGACGCCAATGAGGGCTGGACGAACGGCAACATCGTGGAAAACCTCGCCTTTGCCGCCGGGCACGGCATCGCCCTTATCGAACAGCCGCTGCCGGCGGGACATGACGATATTCTTCGCCACATCGCGCATCCGGTGCCGATCTGCGCCGACGAAAGCGTGCACCAGGCGAAGGACCTCGAAGCCCTTGTCGGCCTCTACGACGCCGTCAACATCAAGCTCGATAAATCGGGCGGCCTGACCGCAGCACTCGTTCTTCGCGAGCGCGCCCGCGAACTGGGTCTTGGCGTCATGGTCGGCTGCATGGTCGGCACATCGCTGGCGATGGCGCCGGCCGTGCTATTAGCGCAGGGTGCCGATTTCGTCGATCTCGACGGTCCGTTGTTGCTAGCCCGCGACCGCGTTCCCGGTCTCGTCTACCAAGGTTCGCTGGTGTCACCGCCCGAGCCGGCGCTGTGGGGTTGAACGCGCCGCAAGCCCGATCAGCGCCAGGCCCGTCAGGGCGATGGGGATCATCGCAAAGAAGCCGTTCGCGCCGAAGCGGTCATAAAGAGGGCCTGAAATGAGCGTCGCCACGGCCATGAAGAAGCCGTTGGAGAAATAGGCGATGCCTTGTGCGGCCCCGGTGCGTTCTTCCGAGACCGTCTCACCGATCATCTTTTGCAGGCCGATCAGCACCAGTGCCACCGAAACCGCGTGCAACGTCTGGATTGCGAAAAATCCGCCGACGCCAAGGCCAAGCGGCCAGATCAGCGGGAAGGCGATCCAGCGCACGATCGCGCCTATCCCGGCAATCAGCATGATCGACACGACCGAGAAAGAGGCAAAAGCGCGGGTGAAGACGACGAACATGCAGATCTCGGCGACAACGCCCCACCCCCACAGCAACCCGACAACCGAATCACTGATGCCGATCGACTTCCAGTAGATCGACACGAAGCCGTAGAGAAACGCGTGGCTGGCGGTGATGACGCCGACGCCCGTCGAAAAATAGAGGAAGTACGGGTTGAGGAGTTTCGGTGCCGATTGCTGGATATCGGCGGCCGAAAGTGGCGAGGCGCGGCGCGGGCGGCCGAGGCGCGGCGCAATCAGCCCGGCGGCTAGCGCGGCACACAACGCCGCGAAGATGATCACCGGGACGGCCTGGGCACCGCTCGCCGACAGGATGAAACCGCCGGCGAGATTGGCGCAGAGATAAGAGATCGAGCCCCATTTGCGCATGCTTGCGTAATTGGAACCGAAGCGGCGCACACCCGAAAGGGCGAGCGAATCGGCAATCGGCGAATGCGGCGTCCAGACGACCGTCAGCGCCAACGATACGGCAAGTACCATTGCGTAGGTCGGCGGCAGGAAGTAACCAGCCGACAGGATCAGCGATGCGGCGACCAGCGCGACATAGACATTGGCGCGGTCCCTCGCTTTGTCTGCCAGCGCGGTAAGAAAAGGCGTCGTCAACACGCGCAGGAACATCGGCGCGGCGAGGATCACGGCTATCTGTTCGGCATGGAACCCCTTCGCCTGCAGCCACAGCGGGAAATAGGGCACATGCGTTCCGAGCGGCACAAAAAGCGTAAAGAACATCAAGCTCATGCGCAGTTCGAAATGGCGTGGCTTGACGAGCTGTTCGGGCGAAAGCGGCGGCAGCGAGGACATCAACAGGCGATCCGTCGGCACGGCATTTGGCCGGGTCGGCCCACCACACCTGCCGCTGCATAACACGGCGAAAAAGTCGATGAAACCGTTGGACTAACCGATTAAAGCGCGATGAGGCCGGGGTTGGTCAAGCCGCCTGGACTGCCCTGCCCTTGATGTCGATCGGCACCAGCACTTCGTCGCCGACCGGCGTTTCAGGCAGGACATGCGCCCAGTGCAGGATCTCCATCTGACCGTCGAAATGCTCGACCACCGCCGTGCAGCTTTCCACCCAGTCGCCGGTGTTGATGTATTGCACGTCCTCGTAGCTTTCGATCGCGGCATGGTGGATGTGCCCGCAGATCACGCCGTCGACATGCGAGCGGCGCGCCTCCTCGGTCAGCACGGTCTGGAACGAGCCGATGAAATTCACCGCCTTCTT
Organism: Mesorhizobium sp. M0244; assembly: GCF_040321795.1. Classification (NCBI taxonomy): domain Bacteria; kingdom Pseudomonadati; phylum Pseudomonadota; class Alphaproteobacteria; order Hyphomicrobiales; family Phyllobacteriaceae; genus Mesorhizobium; species Mesorhizobium sp. M0244. The sequence continues at coordinate 50,330 of NZ_JAMYSE010000047.1, forward strand.
GACCTTGACCTTGGCCCAGGACGAGAACGACCAGTAAGGTAGACCGAGCACTTGGCGCAGGCGAGTGATGACGCGGTTGACCAGCATCGCCGCGTCATAGGCGTAGTCGCCTAGATAGGCCAGCCAGCGCGCATTGTGGACGACGGTGTCGAACTGGTCGCCATGGATGACAAGAAGGCGTTTGCCGTCGGCGGTCTCGTGGATGGCACGGTCGGCGACGACGATGCCGCCGAAATGCACGCCCTGGAACTGGCGCGCGAACTCGTCATGGTTGCCGGCTATGTAGGTGATGCTGGCGCCCTTGCGCGCCTTGCGCAGCAATTTCTGGATCACGTCGTTGTGGCTTTGCGGCCAATGCCAGCTTCGTCTCAGGCGCCAGCCGTCGACGATGTCGCCGACGAGATAAATGATATCGGCATCGTGATGGCGCAGGAAATCGATCAGGAATTCGGCCTTCGCCGCCTTCGATCCGAGATGGACGTCGGAGATGAACATGCTGCGGAAAGTGCGGGGCTCTGCGCCGGACATCATTTGTCACCGTTGCTTTCGCGTGAGGCTATGCCCCGATTCATGCAACAACCGTATGACGGTTGCGATTGGTCCAGCCATACGGGTAGGTTGCCGCGGCAATCAGAGGAGAAAATCACCATGGACCTCGGCATTCGCGGCAAGAAGGCCATAGTCTGCGCTTCGAGCAAAGGCCTGGGGCGCGGCTGCGCCATGGCACTGGCCGAGGCAGGCTGCGATCTGGTCGTCAACGGCCGCAACGCCGATCAGCTGGCCAAAACCGCCGCTGAACTGCGCGAGAAATTCGGCGTCAAGGTGACCGAGATTGTCGGCGACGTATCCAAGCCCGGGGTCCAGAAGGCGCTGCTTGCCGCCTGCCCCGATCCAGATATCCTCGTCAACAACAATGGCGGTCCGCCGTTTCGCGATTTCCGTGCGCTCGACCGTGAAAAGATCCTCGAAGGCGTCACCCAGAACATGGTGACCCCTGTCGAACTGGTTCAGGCCGTGATCGACGGCATGGCGGCGCGCGGCTTCGGCCGCATCGTCAATATCACCTCGCTGTCGGTCTACGTCCCGATTCCCGGCCTCGATCTGTCGTCCGGCGCCCGCGCCGGCCTGACTTCGTTCCTTGCCGGCGTCGCGCGCACGGTGATCGACCGCAATGTGACGATCAACAACATGCTGCCGGGCAAGCTCGACACCGACCGGCTGCGCGGCCCGCACGAGGCCGGCAGCGTCGAAGATCCGGCTGCCGCCGCCGCCCGCAAGGCGCAGGCCGCAGCCAACGTTCCGGCCAAACGGCTCGGCACGCCGGAGGAGTTCGGCCAGATCTGCGCCTTCCTGTGCTCGGTCCACGCCGGCTATCTGACCGGGCAGAACATACCGGTGGATGGTGGCCTCTACGTCAGCGCGTTCTAATCCAACGCTTGGTACCCGCTGAAAACGAAGGGAAACGGGCCCTTCTCTGCCATTCCTTCGAAGAAGTTGAAGGGCAAGCCGTGGCCCAAATGCGACCTTGGTCTTTCGCTCGGTAAATAGCCGCGTCGCGCCTCATGTCGGCCGCAACGACGTTGACTGCGGTTGCTCAAAAGCAGATGAGGTGGATGGCTCCCGCTCCCGGCCTCTGAGTGCCACAGTGGGTTTGCTGTCAGGCAACCCGAGCAAAGGAGCCATCCGCCATGCAGATTACCACCGTGGGCCTTGATCTGGCCAAGCGCATTTTTCAGGTTCATGCCGTCGACGCGTCTGGGGGCGTTGTC
>NZ_JAMYSE010000048.1:0-51979 GCF_040321795.1 Mesorhizobium sp. M0244
TCCGCCGGCAGGTAGAGATCGCCGCCCTCGCGGTATTTCGCCGCCATCGCCGCCATGCCCTCTTTCTGCGCCTCGGCACGGATGTCGTGGGAGATACGCATCGAGCAGAATTTCGGCCCACACATCGAGCAGAAATGTGCCAGCTTGTGCGCCTCCTTGGGCAAGGTCTGGTCGTGGAAGGACCGCGCGGTTTCGGGATCGAGCGACAGATTGAACTGGTCCTCCCAGCGGAACTCGAAGCGCGCTCGGGAAAGGGCATCATCCCTGACTTTCGCCGCCGGATGGCCCTTTGCCAGATCGGCGGCATGGGCGGCGATCTTGTAGGTGATCACGCCAATCTTGACATCGTTGCGATCGGGAAGGCCGAGATGCTCCTTGGGCGTGACATAGCAGAGCATGGCGGTGCCGAACCAGCCGATCATGGCAGCACCGATGCCTGAGGTGATGTGGTCGTAGCCCGGCGCGATGTCGGTCGTCAGCGGTCCAAGCGTATAGAACGGCGCCTCGCCGCAAACGGCGAGCTGCTTGTCCATGTTCTGCTTGATCTTGTGCATCGGCACGTGGCCAGGCCCCTCGATCATCACCTGGCAATCCTTCTCCCAGGCGATCTTCGTCAGCTCGCCAAGCGTTTCCAGCTCGGCGAACTGCGGCGCATCGTTGGCATCGGCGATCGAGCCGGGACGAAGGCCGTCGCCGAGCGAAAAGGAGACGTCATAGGCGCGGCAGATGTCGCAGATCTCCGCGAAGTGCTCGTAGAGGAAGCTTTCCCGGTGATGGTGCAGGCACCATTTTGCCATGATCGAGCCGCCGCGCGAGACGATACCCGTGACCCGGTCAACGGTCAGCGGGATGTAATGCAGCCGCACGCCGGCATGGATGGTGAAATAGTCGACGCCCTGTTCGGCCTGTTCGATCAGCGTGTCGCGGTACACCTCCCAGGTCAGGTCCTCGGCGATGCCGCCGACCTTTTCGAGCGCCTGGTAAAGCGGCACCGTGCCGATCGGCACCGGCGAGTTGCGCACGATCCAGTCGCGGATGTTGTGGATGTTGCGGCCGGTCGACAGGTCCATCACCGTATCGGCGCCCCAGCGGATCGCCCAGACCATCTTTTCGACCTCTTCGGCCATCGAGGAGGTGACAGCGGAGTTGCCGATATTGGCATTGATCTTGACCAGGAAATTGCGGCCGATGATCATCGGCTCACTTTCGGGATGATTGATGTTGGCGGGAATGATTGCCCGCCCGCGCGCCACTTCGTCACGCACGAATTCCGGCGTCACGAAATCGGGAAGCGCCGCGCCGAAGGCTTCGCCGTCGCGCTCAAGCTTGCCGTGCAGGATCTCGCGGCCGAGGTTCTCACGGATGGCGACGAACTCCATTTCTGGCGTGATGATGCCGGCGCGCGCATAGGCAAGCTGTGTCACCGCCTTGCCGGCCTTGGCTCTCAGCGGCCGGTTACGGACTGGAAACTCCGGCGTTAGGCGTTCGCCCGTGAGAAATCCATTGTCTTCGGGCCGGACATGGCGGCCGTCATAGGCCTCGACATCGCCGCGCGCCAAGATCCATTCCTGGCGAAGTCGGGCGAGACCTCTTTCGATGCTGGTTTCGACAGTCGGGTCGGTATAGGGGCCGGACGGATCGTAGACGATGACGGGCGGCTCGCCGGCCGTCGGATGGACGGCAATTTCGCGCATCGGCACTTTGATGTGCGGATAGAGGACGCCGGACTTGTGGATCTTGCGTGAGGCGGGCAGCGGTCCCGTCGACACGGCGGGGGTGAGGGCATTCATCTTGAGGCTCCTTTGCTCATGCATTGGAGACCCAGTTCTGTGCCGGAAGGATGAAAAGACGCTTCTAGCGATCTGCCGAAACAGGACCTCGGGCGTAAACTCCCGCAAAGCGCTTGCACCGTCCCTACGCCAGTATGAACTGGATCAGGTTCAACGGGTCACTGCGCCGCGAAAGCCAGCAGTATCTCAGCCCCTTGCCGGGACTCCCCTGGTGAATACCTCAAATTGAGCGGGCCGGAACTATCTTGTCAAGTGCGTTCGAGCTGCGGCGGTGATCGGCGGGCAATCAAAGCGGGCGGAAAGTCGCGACCGATGACTCTGACGAGGCCGCGGCGGTCGCGCATAAGGTCGGACCGATTGCGGGTCCACGAACAGATCAGCCACGTTCGACCGTTTCGCCCAGCCTGTAGGCCAGCAGCAATCCTTGGAGTACGTTTCCCAAAATGACGCAAAAAAAGGCCCGCTCCGTTTCTGGAGCGAGCCTTTTGGCTTGCGCGGTACTCAGAACCTTGCCGCTACGCGAAAGTTAGCAGCCAATGGTAAAGACCGACTGAATGTCAGGGACCACATCGGTTTGATTCAAATCGGACCACGCACGGTTCCTTTTCAATTCAGGCGTGCGAAATATATAGGCGTGCACAAGTTCGATTGCGCGTTTGAGCAGGTTCCGCCCCCTGTCTTATTCGGCATAGGAGACCGAGGCGGCTAATGACCTCGGTCGACGCGGGCTTCGTGCACATCCCAACAATGCTGCTCCCACGGCCGCGTCGACCACCCCACAACTAATGTTAGCCAGCCGCGGCAAGATACCCAACCGGGATCCGTCAGCAGTGCTGCAAGCCTTCGCGATTGCCTGTGAAACCCGGCTGTTTTGCAACGGAAGGCGGGGCTGACCCCGCCTTTCATATTCCGGGCAGATTATGCCGATGGCTGCTCCGCGCCATAAGGAACCTCGAGCGATTAACTCAGGCTCCGGCCTTCTTGCGGGACTACTTTGCCGCCGCCGGCTTTTCCGGCTCGTTCGGTTTGCGGCCGAGACCCATTGTCTTGGCCAAGGCCGAGCGGGTGGCGGCGTAGTTCGGCGCGACCATGGCATAATCCGAAGGCAGACCCCATTTGGCGCGATAGTCGTCCGGCGTCAGCCCGTAGTGGGTCGACAGATGGCGCTTCAGCGATTTGAATTTCTTCCCGTCGTCAAGACAGATGAGGTAGTTCGGTGTCACCGACTTCCTGATCGACACAGCAGGCTTGAGAGCGTCCGGCATTTCTGCGGAAACGTTGCCGATCGTGCCTTTCAGGGCTGCGTGCACTTGGCCGATCAGGGCAGGGAGCTCGCCTACCGGCACCCGGATTGTTGGAGACATATGCTGAGACGACATCAGCGGTGAACTCGATGAGGGCGTCAATGTTGTTGCCGGCTTCTTCTGTCAGAGGCGGTTTCGCCTAAGCAGTGGTGCCACTTGCTGTGCGCTGTAGTGTGCTGAACTGATCGGGTCTCAATTACGATTGACGTGATTTCTCCAAATGCAGGGGTGACGCAGGGCCACCCTAGCACTGCGCGGGCTAGACGCCCCTTTTGTTGCCCCAGAGCAGAACATGAAGTTGCGGCAGGACGCGCGCGTCAAACCATCTATCACAGGTCACTGTTTCTATTAGCCATTCCATGCGTTTCATTATGCCGTCCATATCAACTTCTTCGCCATAAGGGCGTGGCGGCGTGTGATTGCCAGGCTGCAGATAAACGGGCAGTTGCGGATAGCGCGCGGCGGCATCCTTGGCATAGCCGTAGTCTGTTTCGTCGAACACGACGAGCTTGAGCACGATTTGCGGCTTATCCCGCGCCGCCTCGACGCACGCCTCGAACGCAGTCCAATCGGTCGTCATTTCGCTCGATGGCGGCTTTGGGCTTAGAACCAGGACATCAAGCTCGGCGAACCAGTCTCTGGCCACGGAGCCTTGGGTTTCCAATGCAAAGCGGTAGCCTTCACGATGCCCGCGTTCGATCAGCGCGCCGAGCGGCTGGATAGCCGGATTGCCTCCTGAGAGCGACACCATCACTGGTCGGCCACCCGAAAGCAAATTGACCTCTTGCCAGATCGCGTCTGTGGACATGGTCTTCCATTCATGGCGGAAGCGATTGTCCACCGCATGCAGGCTGTCGCACCAGGAACAGCGATAATCGCACCCGCCCGTTCTTACGAACACCGTGGGCAAGCCGATCAGCATGCCTTCGCCCTGGATGGTCGGCCCAAAAATCTCGCTCACGCGAATTCCGGGATCCAACACGCACGTCATGGCCGGTATTCCGCCCAAGTTTTCGGCGTCTCGCTCACCCGCAGGGCGGAGGTTTGTGGCAGCCGCACCTTGCACCAGTCGTAGAGGTGTTTGGCGAGATATTCCGCCGTGACCTGGTCATGCCCCAGCACGTCGTTCAGGTGACGATGGTCGAGCGTCTCGTCGATGTAATGCTTCAGTGCGGCGAGGTCATGATAGTCGCGCACAAAGCCATGTTCGTTCAATTCGCCACCTGAAAGCTCCACCACGACGATATAGTTGTGGCCATGCAGACGCGCGCACTGATGATCTGGCGGCAAGGAGGTGAGCTGATGCGAGGCCGAGAAGTGGAATTCTTTGGTAATGCGGAACATCACGCGCTCCTTGTCTGGATGGCGTGGAGCCAGAAGTCTGCGTCCTCATAATCTGTCGGGTCGGCAATGCCGGCCAGATCGAATGCTTCGCGCCGTTCGACGCATGTCCCGCAGCGACCGCAATGACGTGCGCCGCCCTTGTAGCAGGACCAAGTCGCCTCGAACGGCGTACCGTACTTTGCCCCCTCGCTGACGATGTCAGCCTTCGACATATTCACATAGGGAGCGTAAAGGCGGATATCGGCATAGCCTGCGAGCGCATGGTTCTGCATCGTCTGAAAGGCATCGACAAATGCGGGCCGGCAATCGGGATAGATGAAATGATCTCCGCCATGGACGGCAGTGGCCACCACATCGGCCTTCTGCGCGGCGGCAACCCCGAAGGCGATAGCCAGCATGATGGCGTTCCTATTCGGCACCACCGTGATCCTCATGGAGTCTTCGGCATAATGCCCGTCGGGCACGTCCACATTATCAGTCAGCGCCGAGCCGCTCAGCTTGCGGCCGACATCGCGGATTTCGACGATCTGGTGCGGAACACCCAGCCGTTTGGCGCAGATAGAGGCAAAACCGAGTTCCTTTTTGTGCCTTTGGCCGTAATCGAACGAAAGCAGGCCAATAAGTTTCTGCTCGGTCGCCACCTTGTGAGCGAGCGAAACAGAGTCCAATCCGCCGGAGCAGATGATGAGGGCATTCATGGTTTGAGTCCTTGTTTTGACCGGGTAAGGCTGCGACCGGAGATTTCTCTGCGCTCCCAGTACTCCAAGGGGGCGGTTTTGTGAATGCGTAAGGTGCAATTTAACGCAACGATTCTGCGGCTCGTGGCGCCCAAAGGGAATACTGCGCAAGTTGTCCTTTATGCGCGATTGGGTGACCAACAGGCAGAAGCAGCTAGTGTTGACTGTGTCGCCGTCGACCGTCGATAGCGCGGCGCCCTCTGGCCGCGGACCTTGAAGCTGCGATGAGAGGCGAAAGAAACGCCCGGGTCAGGTAGCCATCGGCGCTGGCCAAGGGCCGCTTGCAGGCGCTGACGGTCACCTCGATCACACCTGGGCTTGCTTTCAGTTCTGCTTCGCTGTCCCGGCCGCCGTGATCCGACGCGTAGAGTTTATCCGGAGGTCAATTGGGGATTTGTGGCGGAATAACTCGGCGTGGATTGTCAGTATGGGTGCGATCCGAACTACAATGTTGTTCGGCCGGAATCCTCCATGCGCAGCCCGTCATCTGACGGCTCGACAAAGGGCAGCTTTCAATCCTAACGCAGTCGGCCCTACCGCCCACGCCGGCTTTGGCGCAGCACCCATGGTAGGCGCCGCTTCCATCGTCCCCTCGTCGCAAAGGCACATGTTCCTGCCCGCCGCTTCCTTCTAGCGGTCCATCTGACTGCAGCCGATGGGTGCGATGCCTCCGGATCCCACGCTTCCTCGACCACCGCGAGGTGTCGAGACGGTCTTTCGTCGGCGCCGTGCGGCGTATGCGGCGCGCATAATCAGGGCCATGTTTTCGGCACCATCGGCGGATGCTCTCGTAGGAACGACGATCCCGCGATCGCAGCATTTCCTCGACATCGCGCAGGCCAGATTGAAGCGGAACTAGGGCCAGACAGAACGGGTCACGATTTCGCTCGGATAGCGAACATGGACCACGTTAGGTCGGCGGTTTCGCAAGGGAGCGTTGCGGTTTTCGGTATCTTCGAATTTCGCCGCAGACGGGCACCGCAGGAGTTGGTGGGCATCCAAACCGTCAGAGGGCGCCCACTCACTTACCTTCGCAAACTGCCTCTTTCGCGGCTCAAGATCGACCGATCTTTTGTCCAGGATATGCTGACTGATGCCGACTGCGCAGCGATTGTAAGATCATTGATTAAGCTGGCGCATGAGCTTCGAATTGAGGTAACAGCTGAAGGCGTAGAAACTTCCGAACAGCTCGACTATCTGCGTCGCGTCGGCTGCGATGAAGCTCAAGGCTATTTAATCGGGAAGCCTGTCCGGATAGACGACATTCCTAGCATTGCCGCGGAGCCGTCTAGTCCGGACCTAAATACTTGAATTGCAGGCCCGTTGCCCTTCGAACGCTTCACCATGGACGAGGGTCTGTCGAAGGCCGTTCTGGAAGTCTTCGTCACGGTCTACAGGCAAGGCTTGATCTATCGCGATACACGACTGGTCAACTGGGATCCGATGATGCTGACCGCGATTTCGGATATCGAAGTGTTCTCGGCGCGTCCTGCTACTGGTCGCGCGAGCGCTTGTACGCGGCATGCCCAACCGGCCCATCGCCGCCCTGTGGTCGCCGCCGAACGTGAGCGTCTCAGCGAGCCGGAGGGACAAAATGCCAACCACAAGATTGCGTCGGCCCGGATCTGCGAAGCAGCCTAAGGAAGATTTCAAACCCAGGCTCGGCACGCGGCGATAGTCGCGTGCCGTTGCGGTCTCAGGCTCCGCCAGCAGAAAACAAGCGATTTCCTACGTTTGTGGACAGTTCGGCAGAGCAGCTTCAATCCTGGCGCTGTCGACCTACCGCTCAGGCCGGCTCTGGCGCAGCATCCATGGCAGGCGCCGCTTCCATCGTTCACCTCGCGGCAAAGGAACATCTTTCTGCCATCGCTTCCTGCTGCGTGTTCGTCGATTTCCATGCGGTGCGTGCGATGCATCCGGAACCGGTGCTTCCTCAACGGTTGGCGGCTCAGAAAGCGATACGTCAGGCATGCTCAAGCGCCGGGCGTCGGATATTACTTCAGCGGTGGTGAACACGGGCAGAGAACGAACATCTTCGCTTGGAACAATCGGCTGCCGCACCGCGTCATCGGCCGCATCTTTCGTGGTCGCTTTCGCGACATCGTTCGCGACGGCGGCCAGGTCAATGCCGGCCCAGATCGACTCTGGCCGCTTCACCAGGCCACGCTTCTGTTTTATCTCGACGACAAAAGGTCGCTGCTGCTTCATCGCGCTCTCGACTGATTTGGGGGATTTGCGAACGTCGTCTAATCCTATCGTACGCCTTCGTCCACCCGTCCCCACGCATTTATCTAGTCCGCCCCTTTGTCCGCTTCCGGCACGCTCTAGAGAAGCCAGGTCCTGCCGGATAGAATTGCTCGTCGCCTTCTGAAGGGCGGACACAGGATATTGCGTAACTGCTCGTGCGAGATTGATGGTGTTGGCGCAGCCCCAAGCTCGACTGCCGATCATTGGCGTTCGCCTCACCGCTCTGTGCGGTGAGGTAAGTCGCTCGTTGCAACCCGCAGCGGAGCGAAACCCGAGTATATACAAGGGGGGCGGCGAAAAGCCTCTCGCACCGAAACGTGGCTGGCCCGCAACTCCTCGACGAGATGGTCCTGCCGGAAAGGCGCGACCGGCTCCGCCCGACCAGAAACGATCCATGCCGCGAGTGCTGAGCGATGCGGACGGGGAGTGTGTCCACTGCAGTCCTGTTTCATAGACAACTCGCGGCGGCTTGGCAGTCGAGGCTCTTCACGGCGGGGCTGATCGATCGCGCTCGCAGTCAACAATTGCTGAGCCCCAGATTTGTGCCGGCCAGGCTTCAATGACGGGGATGGCGAAAAGCTGAGTGCTCGGGCTTGCGGGCCGAGCTTGTCGGCCGCTCGATGGAAAGTGTCATTTGAGGTGGGGTCTCGGCCGCGTGCAGCTGAAAGACACGCTCGTCCAGTTCCTTGTCCACTTCCGTCAGACGATGATTGATGCGAAGGTAGTCCGTCCAGGTCGGCGTGCGAAACGTTTCTATCCAATGCATAGGCTTCTGCAGGTTCCGCTGGAGCGTCCAGTTCCGAGCACCGACGCGGCTGTGTACATGGCGCCGCTGCCGCATAAGGTCGAGGAAGGCCTCGAGATTTCTCTCGGCTATCAGATATTCGACCTTGACCACGATCGGGCCGCTCCTCGGCTTCAGATTGAGAGAGACAGCTGGGGCATCGAATTCCTCCAGAGGATCGGGCTCGGAGTCGCGGCGCTCGCGAAGAGGAAAGAGAACGCCGGCTGCAGCGACGAACAGCAGGGAGGCAGCGGAACCCTCCAGCGCCCAGGTCAGCGAATGGTTTTCGGCCACCGTGCCCCACACCCAGCTGCCGAGCGCGATGCCGCCGTCTATCAAAGCATAGTAGATCGAGATGGTGCGCCCCACGACCCAGCGCGGGCTCGCCAGCTGCACGCTCACACCAACCCCGGACCAGGCGGTGACCCAGCCCGCGCCGCCCAAGGCGAGTGCAATTGCCGCCACCCCAATCGAAGATGTCAGTGCCAGGGAGAGAGAACACGCCGCACAGGCCACGCATGAGAGCCTCATCAGCCTTTCTTGCGACAAGCTCCGTCTGAACAGGCTGTTGGAGAGGCCGGCGAAGACGGCACCGGTCCCGAAGCCGGCCATGAGGGCGCCATAGGCAAGCGGGCCTCCTCCCAGCTGGTCGCGGACAACCACCGGCAGCAGCGCGAGTATGGCGATGCTCGCCAGGCCAAAGAGGGTTCCGCGCGCAATCGCCGCTTTGATTTCCGATGACATCGCCGTGAAGCGCAGCCCGTCATAGATCGCCGTCCTCATCGACTCGCGTGGAAGAGGGGACGAGCGAACCTTCCACTTGCAGCGCCAAATAGTGGCCAAGGGTACGAAATAGGTGAGCGTGGTCACGGCGAATGCCGCCATAAGGCCAAATGAGGCAACCACAATGCCACCGAGCGCCGGGCCCACAGTCCGGACGGTGTTGAAGCCAACAGAAAGCAGGGTGACGGCAGCGGGAACATCGCGTCGATCCACGATATCGCCAACCGACGCTTGCCAGGCCGGATCATTGAGAGCACCGCCGCTTGCGATCAAGAAGCTGAAGCCGAGGATCATCCACGGACTGACAAAGCCCAGCGCCACGGACCCGGTCAGCATCGCGGACGCAATCACCATAAGGCACCGACCGGCGAACATGACCCGGCGCCGGCTGAAATTGTCGGCGAGAGCCCCGGCAAAGACGGACAGGACGAAAGCGGGCAGGTTCGATGAAGCCTGCACCAACGCAACCATCAGATCGGAAGGCGAGATCGTTGCCATCAGCCAGCTGATGGCAACAGTCTGCATCAACCAGCCGAGGCTTGAAACCTGCGTCGCGAGCCAGATCGAACGAAAGGTGGGCTGCAAAAGTGGCCCAAAGGTCGTTGGTGCAGCCAAATCTTCGTTTGATCCAGCCACCCTACTCATTTTGCGAACCTTTGCTTTCCGTTATTGTCGTTTCCCATGTAATCTAGGCTGAACCGTGGCGGCTGGAAGAATAGAGAGGAACTGTTTGCCTCCGACGAGTGCAGCACAGTTTCCTCGGCATCAGGGTCGCGGCACGCGGGCGTGGGCCGGCTCACTCGCCTTCGAAGATTTCTTGTTAAGGTCGGATTCACTTGTCGCTTAACGCACCAGGCTTCATCAACGCGCACTTTGCCGAGCGATGCCTTTTCGCGAAACGCGACCCTGTTCTTTGTTGAAGACTCATTCATCAGCGGCGTTCGATGCGCTGCGTGTGGCTTAGGGAGAGTGAGGACGCTTGCAGATCTTCGACAGGATCGATTCACTGATAGGCGCAGACGATTGCCGGGCCGCGATCGAAGAGGCGCGCGCCTTGCTACTTCGATTCGAACAAAGGTCTGATGCGCTCACGCATGCGATAGACGACTTTCTGCTCGACCTGATAACGCTGGCTTTCATTGTTGAATGTTACGGACGCGGCTTTGAACTTTTGGCGCGAACGCTGGCCCGTAGAAGACTGGCAAAGGTCAGGCTTTTGTCGGAAGGGGTCGATTCCGCCAGAGAGAAATGACGCCCAAAGCTTGTTGCTAACCGGCTATCGCGCCGCGTTCCGCCACAGTGACGAAGGCAATTGACGACGTTCGACCACCAAAAAATAGGCGGAAAACCGGGGCCCTTTATGAGGCAGACTGGGTGTGGATTGTTCCGCCAATCTGAAAACTGCGGGTCCATTTCGTGGCGTCCGGCCGTCCGCTGGCCTTCATCGCGGCAATCGCCGCCCGCCGCCTCAGATGCCGCCCATGCAGAGGTACTTCATTTCAAGATAGTCTTCGAGGCCGTGGCGGGAACCTTCCCGCCCGATGCCGGACTGTTTGATGCCACCGAAAGGCGCGGCTTCTGAGGACATGCGTCCTGTGTTGATCCCCACCATGCCATATTCCAGCGCCTCGGCCACACGCCAGACACGCTTCAGGTTCGAAGCATAGAAGTAGGCGGCGAGGCCGTATATCGTATCGTTGGCCTCACGCACGGCCTGATCAGCATCCTCAAAGCGGATAATCGGCGCCAAGGGTCCGAAGGTCTCTTCTTGCGCCAGGATCATTTCCCTTGAGACGTTGCTGAGGATCGTCGGCTGGAAAAAGTTGCCATTGCTGCCGATCCGGCCGCCGCCACATCGGATCGCGCCACCTTTGGCCAAGGCATCGGCAATGTGAAGTTCGATCTTGGCCAGTGCATGCCCGTCGATCAGCGGACCGATGGCGACACCTGGATCGAAGCCGTCGCCGACCTGAAGCTCACGGACACGCTCCACGAATTTGGCGACGAATTCGTCATGAACGCCCGACTGGACGTAAAGCCGGTTGGCGGAAACGCAGGTCTGGCCGGCATTGCGAAACTTGGCCTGGATCGCACCGTCGACGGCAGCATCGATGTCGGCATCATCAAAGACGATGAAAGGCGCATTGCCACCCAACTCTAGACCGACTTTCTTGATCTGGTCCGAGCACTGGCGCATGAGCAATCGGCCGACTTCGGTGGAGCCCGTGAAACTGATCTTGCGGACCTTGGGGTTGGAGCAGAGTTCGCGGCCGACCGTATCGCCTTCGGAGGCGTAGATGAGGTTGACGACGCCTTCGGGAAAGCCGGCAAGATGGGCCAGAGCAAACATTGCACCTGCCACCAGGGGCGTCTGTTCAGCAGGTTTGAGCACAATGGTGCAGCCGGCGGCGAGAGCCGGCGAAATCTTGCGCGCAACCATTGAAGCCGGAAAGTTCCAGGGCGTAATCGTACCAACAACGCCGATCGGCTGTTTGATAACCAGCATGCGGCGGTCTGCAGAGGGCGCCGAGATCGTCTCGCCATAGATGCGATTAGCCTCTTCGGCGTACCATTGCAGATACGCGGCCGCATGCGCCACCTCAGACTTCGCTTCGGCTAGTGGCTTGCCCATCTCCGCAGTGAGAATCGCAGCGAGATCGTCGGTGTGGTCGACGATCAGTTGATGCCAGCGCCAGAGAATGTCGCTGCGTTCGCGTGTCAGTGCAGCCCATTCAGGTTGCGCCACGTAGGCTTTGTCGATCGCCGCGCGCGTCTCCTCAACACCCATGTCGGGCAATTCCGCCAGCACCTCGCCGGTCGAAGGGTTTGATACCTCGAAGGTCCGCTCACTTGCTGGGGTGCCAAGAGCCGGCACCTGGTCAATGGCTCCGAACAGCTCGCGCGATTTCAGGTGGCGAAGCAGTGGCTCGTACAGGGGCAACGCGTATCCTCCTCGATGCGTGTTTAAACACGACGTATTTTGGATTTAGCCGCGCGCCTCAGCTATCGCATAGGGCCTCGGTGAAGGGCCACTAGGCCCACTCGGTTCCACTCTGGGCATCGACCCATATCGTTTGAGCTCGCGCAGACGAAGTCACCTGCCGCGCTGTCAAATACTCCAACTGATCGTTGCGGCCAACCGCTCAAGGTTGGATCGTGTGAGCTGAAGCTGCACAGGGCTAATAGCAGCGCGGCGCTATCCCTGATCTACGATCTTGATTTGACGATAAGAGCGCTCCTTGCGCACCATCTCGTACGATTCGATGTAGGCCATCCCAAGAAGGTATCCCAGCAAGTGCAGTTTGTGAGAGGCTGCCACCAGATGCAGTTCTTTGAGATTGGCACTGATGAAGGCAAGTGCCTCGCCACGGTTGGTAACCAGTCCCTTCTTTTTCATAGCACGAACCCTGCTGCCACAATTGACCCCACCTTGATTGAACGCGCTCTCATCAATTCAGATGCTTCTGGACGCATGCTTCGACCGGCACATCCATGCCGATGTCGAGGATTGGCGCGCTATGCGTAAGCCAGCCAACAGAAATGAGGTCGACTCCCGTTGCCGCGATGGCCGGTGCCGTTGCCGGGGTTATGCGCCCCGAGGCCTCGGTGGTCGCGCGGCCGTCGACCATTGCGACCGCCCGGGTGAGTTGCCTGACGGACATATTGTCCAGCAGGATCGCGTCGACCCCGGCGCTTAGCGCGATTTCCAATTGGTCCAGGGTGTCGACCTCAACTTCGACCTTGACCATATGCCCAACGGCGGCGCGCGCGCGCTCAATGGCCGTGCGGATGTCGCCGGCAATGGCGATGTGATTGTCCTTGATGAGCACCGCATCATCGAGCCCGAAGCGATGGTTGGCGCCGCCGCCGGCGCGCACGGCGTATTTTTCCAGCGCGCGCAGGCCGGGCGTTGTCTTTCGCGTGCACACGATCCTTGCTTTCTGTCCACGCACCGCCTCGACGATCTCGGCCGTTGCCGTAGCAATGCCGCTGAGATGGCAGAGAAAATTGAGCGCTGTACGCTCGGCCGCAAGCATCCCACGCGCCGGTCCACTCACCGTTGCAATGGTCTCACCCGCCGCGACCCTGCTGCCGTCCAGGCGTCCAAAACGTATGTCGATCGACGGATCAACAAGCATGAAAGCGTAGGCTACCAGATCAAGCCCAGCGAGAACGCCAGACTGCCGTGCTCTGAACGCAAAGGTGGCCCTGCAGTCAAAAGGCACAATCGCGTCGCTGGTAAGATCGCCGGCTTTGCCGAGATCCTCAAGAAGAGCGCTACGCACGATCGGTTCGATTACGATACCGGGAAGAGGTGGAGGTGACGTCATCAGGCACTCCTTTCCGCGGGCCGCAGACTAAGTTCGGCCGCAACCGTCATTGCTGAGGCGAGGGTCAAGCGCGAAGACCGGGCCTGCGCGCTGCGTGCGGGGAAGTCCGACCTGTAGTGCGAACCGCGGCTTTCCTCGCGCCGAAGCGCTGCAATAGCGATCATCAGCGCGATCAAGGCGGGATCGGAAGCGGCAGTGTTGCGAACCGCGATCGGCAGCAGCGTTTCCACGGTGTCGGATAGAGCTTGCCCGTCCCGTATAACACCGAGCCCATTCGAGACCACGTGGCGAACGGAGGAGGGGTCGGGCCGCGGGGGTGCCGTCGCGACAAGCCTTGGCCACTGCCAGCCTGCAGGAGCGGCAGCTACGCTTTGGGCGACCCATAACGAGGTCGTCACGGCCTCGGTCAGCGAGTTGCTGGCAAGCCGGTTGGCGCCGTGCAGACCGGTGCAGGCAACCTCACCGCAAGCCCACAAGCCCGGCACCGTGCTGCGGCCCGCGGCATCCACGGCCACGCCGCCCATTTGATAATGTGCCGCCGGGCGAACCGGGATCGGCTCGAGGGCAGGATCGATCCCGACGCCCAGGCAATGCCGGGCAACAGCCGGGAAGCGCTTGGCGAATCTGGGGCCAAGGGACTGCCGGGCGTCAAGGTAGACACGATGTCCTGTGGCAAGCTGCTGCCATACGACCCGGGCGACCACATCGCGGGATGCGAGTTCGCCGCCAGGCGTGTTGGACAGAAAGCGGTGCCCACGCTCATTGATCAGGACTGCGCCTTCGCCGCGGACCGCTTCGCTCACCAACGGCATGGGCCGCTGCGAAACGTCGAGCGCGGTCGGGTGGAACTGGATGAATTCCAGATCGGCGAGTTCGGCACCAGCGCAGGCGGCGAGCGCCAGGCCGTGCCCGAATGAGCCGGGCGGGTTAGTCGTGTCTCTGAACAGCGCGCCGATACCGCCGGTTGCAAGAACGACGCGGCGGGTCGGAAAGACAATCGCCTGTGCACTTTTTGCCGCCAGCACGCCGCTGACCGCACCATTTTCCACAATGAGCCGGCGGGCTTCCATGCCTTCCAGAATTGTGATCGAAGGCGTTCGCCTCACAGCGATGATGAGCGCGCGTACAAGCTCGCGGCCCGTAGAGTCTCCCCCGGCATGGACGATCCGGCGACGGGAATGCGCTGCCTCGAGCCCGAGCCGCAGTGTCCCGTCCCACGAGCAGTCGAAGGCGACGCCCAGGTCCATCAAATTCTCAATGGCTCGGTCCGCCGCATTCAAAATACGTCTGACCACACTTTCATCGCAGAGGCCATCACCTGCAGCAAGCGTGTCTGCAAGATGGAGGTCTGGACTGTCGTCAGCGCCGAGGCTTGCCGCCAGCCCGCCTTGCGCGAGTGTGCTGGAGGTTTCGGTCCCGAGCCGCGTCGGGGACAGAAGGTAAACGGGATGCGGCGCCAGATGAAGCGCGGTCATCAGCCCGGCAACGCCAGCGCCGATGATCACGGGCGCTCCCCTGATGTCGCCGACCTCTGGCGTCATACGGCAAGCATCCGCTCGACCGCACGCCGAGCACCATCAACCACTCGAGCATCGATGGTCACGATGTGGCGGGTTTCTTGCAGCGCCGTGCGAATGTTGGCGAGCGTGATACGCTTCATATGCGGACAGAGATTGCAGGGGCGCACGAACTCGACGTCGGGGTGCTCGATGGCCACGTTGTCGCTCATTGAGCATTCGGTCATCAACACGACGCGCGCAGGCTTGTGCCGTCCGACGAAATCCGACATCGCCGCAGTCGAGCCGGCGAAATCGGCAACCGCGACAACTTCCGGCGGGCATTCAGGATGGGCAAGCACGGTAACGCCAGGGTAGGCATCCCGCAGCTCGCCAATGTCGGCTGGCGTGAAGCGCTCATGCACTTCGCAATGGCCGTTCCAGGCGATGATCTCGACCGAAGTCTGTGCCGCGATATTCCTTGCCAGGTACTCGTCGGGCAGCATGATCACCCGCCCCACGCCGAGCGACTCAATGACCGCCAACGCATTGCCCGAAGTGCAGCAGATGTCCGACTCGGCCTTTACGGCGGCGGACGTGTTGACGTAGGTCACGACCGGCACGCCAGGATAGCGTTGCCGCATCAGCCGCACATCGTTCGCCGTGATCGAGTCAGCCAGCGAGCAGCCCGCGCCGAGATCCGGAATGAGCACCGTCTTGTCCGGATTGAGGAGCTTTGCCGTCTCAGCCATAAAATGCACGCCGGCCAGCACGATGATGTCCGCATCGACCGTCATTGCCTTGCGAGCCAGCGCCAGGCTGTCTCCGACGATATCGGCCACGCAGTGGAAGATCTCGGGTGTTTGATAGTTGTGGGCTAGAATGACGGCCTTGCGATCACGCTTGAGCGCCAGAATGGCCTCGACGTCATCGCTGAAAGCTGCCCATTCCACTGGGGGGATGATGCGCTGGACACGCTGATACAGGGACGCGGCCGAAGGTAGCGTGCCACTCACCGGCGCCTCCCGATTATAATCTGTTCGACTATAAGGGGAATATATCTACGTTGACTATAAGCGTGTCAACCCCGGGCCAGCGGCAATTTTGTCCCCGCGACGGCTGTTTCGTCCAGCACGGCATGGCGGAACTGATAGAGCTTGGCCGGCCGGCCGCCCGTATCCAGGGACGTCTCGCCAGTCTCTTCGACCAGCTCTTGCTGCTCGATCAATCGGCGAAAGTTGGGCTTGTTGATCAGCCGGCCTGCCAGGGCTTCCACGGTCCGTTGCAGCTGCAGCAGCGTGAACACAGGAGACATCAGCTCGAAGACAACTGGCCGGTATTTGATCTTCGAGCGCAAGCGCGCAAGGCCGGTCGCCAGGATGCGGCGATGGTCGGCAACCATCGTTGTCCCGGCTGTTGAGTCGGATGCGATCGACCGTTCGTCGCGAGTGGCCTCTGCCACCAGACCCGCCTCGTAAAGCAGCTCATAGCGCTGGAGCGCCAACTCTTCATTCCAGGGCCGGTCCTCGAACGCGAAAGCAATGGCAGCCCGCCGCCGCCGCTCACTGCGCGTCGCATTTTGCTCGGCATCGGCCGCCCAGGCAAGCAGACGCGGCTTCAGAACATCCGCAATCAGTTTCGGCACTCCGAGGCGGTGGTCCTCCCACGGAAAATAATCGTACCAGCTCCGCCAGGCGCAGGTGGATGCGCCGGTGGCATGTTCCTTCCGAGTCAAAGCGAGATAGCTGATGGAAATGACGCGCTGCTGACGCCCGTCATCTGCGCGGTCCCGATCAGCGAACGTATAGAGCTGCTCAATATAGCCAAGGGGATGACCGGTCTGCTGCTCGACCCACGTCCTTAAACCTGACTGCAGCGATCGATGCTCCAGCGCGAACGGCCCCGAGGGCAGGCAATCCCCCTGCCCGATGGTGAGGACCGCTGGCTCACCGTCATTGACGGACACGACAACGGCAATCAGCTCCGCTTCGACTTGCTTGGCCTTGGCGGCGGCCCTACCGTTGCGTGTTGCTTTTGGGCGATCGTCCATGGTTGCCTGGGTTGGGCAGAGTTCCCTGAGAAGCTTCTCAATCGATTTAACCAGCGTGTCGCAGCCCCATTAGCCTGTCAACACCACACTCTCCGTAAAGGCCTAGACCTTCGGTCTACACAAGAGTGTCGCAAACGCGAAGCCGCTCAGCAGTGACGCAAGGGAACTGGACTGGGCGCGAGACAAGAGCCCCGCTTTCGCACTCCTGCTCATTCGAAGCGGCGTCGCAGCTTGCGGAATAAATAGTCAGCAAATTATTGTGCACTGCAATTTCTTCTTCGCATCTGCACAAATTTGTGGCAGATGGCTTCGGGTTGACGTTACGTGAGGGAAGTCGGTGAGCGCAACGCGAGCAATCAGGGCCTTGACCCCACCGGACATTGCGGCACGCAAGGGTGGGACGCCGCTGGTCTGTCTGACTGCCTATACAACGCCCATTGCACAACTGGTCGATGCTCACTGCGATGTCGTGCTTGTCGGTGACAGCGTCGGCATGGTGCTTCACGGCCTGCCTTCGACGCTCGGCGTCACGCTCGAAATTATGATCCTGCACGGCCAGGCGGTGCGGCGGGGCCTCGAACGGGCGCTGATGGTCGTCGACATGCCCTTCGGCTCCTATGAGGAAAGTCCTGAACAGGCTTTTGGCAATGCTGCTCGCGTGATGGCGCAAACTGGCTGCGCGGCGGTCAAGCTTGAAGGCGGCGAAAGCATGGCCGCGACGATACGCTTCCTTGCTGCGCGTGGCGTGCCGGTGATGGCTCATGTGGGGCTGACGCCGCAGGCGGTGAATGCACTCGGCGGCTATCGCGTCCAGGGGCGGGGCGACGATGGTGACCGCATCCAGCGTGATGCGGTCGCGGTGGCCGAAGCTGGCGCCTTCGCGGTCGTGCTGGAGAAGACACCTGAAGCCCTGGCGCGGCGGATCACGCAGGAGATCGCGATCCCGACCATCGGCATTGGCGCCTCGCCGGCCTGCGACGGCCAGATCCTGGTCGTTGACGATATGCTGGGCCTGTTCGGCGCCTTTCGTCCAAAATTCGTCAAGCGATACGCCGAGCTGGGCGAGGCGGCTTCCGCGGCAGTCTCGGCCTACTCCCAGGACGTTCGTGAGCGCCGCTTTCCAGCGGCAGAACACGTGTTCGGGGACGAGCCGAAGACCTGAAAAGAGGAGATCCAACGTGGGCATTCCCATTATTCGGACAGTTGCTGAACTGCGCAGCATAGTAGCCGTGTGGCGCCGGGATGGTTTGAAGGTGGCGGTCGTGCCGACCATGGGCGCTCTCCACGAGGGTCATCTCAGCCTTGTGCGGGCCGCGCTCGCAAAGGCCGATCGGGTGATCGTCACGCTCTTTGTCAATCCGAAGCAGTTCAACAGTCCTGCGGATCTCATTGCCTATCCGCGCACCGAATATGACGATGCCGTCAAACTGGCGCCGCTCGGCGCCCACATCCTTTACGCGCCCGACGCGGCGGATGTGTATCCGCGAGGCTTTGCCACGACGGTTTCGGTGAGCGCGCTGAGCGAAGGCCTTTGCGGCGCATTCCGGCCCGGTCATTTCGACGGGGTGGCGACCGTCGTCACCAAGCTTTTTCTCCAGACCGGTGCCGATATGGCCTTCTTTGGCGAAAAGGATTTCCAGCAACTGCATGTGGTGCGCCGGCTTGTTCGCGATCTCGACATCCCGATCGACATCATCGCGAGCCCGACGGTACGCGAAGAGAATGGACTGGCGATGTCGTCGCGCAACGCGCGGCTGTCTGCCGCCGAACGAAAAGCAGCACCCCGCCTGGCCGGTATCCTGTTCGAGACAGCGCGACGGCTGGACCGCGACCGCTGCATCGATCGTGTGCTCGATGAAGCACGCCAGGCCATTCTCTCTGCAGGCTTTTCGCAGGTCGAGTATCTTGAGCTGCGTGCGGACGAGGACCTCGCCATGGTGGCCGCCCCGGACCGACCGGCGCGACTGCTCGTCGCCGCCTGGCTTGGCCAGACGCGGCTGATCGACAATGTCGAAGTGTGGTCACCACGAGGCAGGGTCAAAGGTTTCGTGGAGGCCGCGGCCGCCGCGTAAGCATCCTTTTTTGCTCGAGGCACAATAGGAGCGCCTGCAAGCTGGTCACGAACAGATGCCCTAGCAGCCACCTCGGAACGATCTTACGCACCACGCGGGGTCTGACTAGCTGCGCCCTTGAAGTAGGCGCCCACCACCAGAGCGTCTCGCTGCAAAACAGGCCGCACCGTTGATTGGTTGGTGTAATCCCGAAAGCCGACTACATGCGGCAATCAGTGACCGCCGCGGGGCTTCCCTGATCCGAATTGCCCGTGAGTTTTTTTGGGATCGCGGCCAAGTCGATCAGGGTGTCCCAGCGGCGAACCGTGAAAAGTCAAAGGCATTCACATAATCGCGAAATGCCACTTGCGCCTTGGAATGGTTCTTCAGGTGCGGGAAAATTAGCATCATTTCATAGGGTGGGATTTCCCAGCCCGGGAATAATTCTACGAGGCGGCCGACGGCCACAGACGGCTGGCACACATAAGCGGGCAGGAGTGCAACCCCGTCTCCGGCGATGCAGGATTGCAATAGGAATCCCATTGAATCCGAGGTCGCGGCAGGCG
The DNA here is from genome assembly GCF_040321795.1 of Mesorhizobium sp. M0244. Lineage (NCBI taxonomy): Bacteria > Pseudomonadati > Pseudomonadota > Alphaproteobacteria > Hyphomicrobiales > Phyllobacteriaceae > Mesorhizobium > Mesorhizobium sp. M0244. Next base: position 19,484 of record NZ_JAMYSE010000048.1, read on the forward strand.
GTGGCCGTAGAACGAGCGGTGTGTCGTCCGACGAGAATACCCATTCGGGCTGCGCATCATGCACCAGACAGCGCCGCCGGAGCAGATCGGTCGGTTCCCGAAGAGGAATGGCACTTGCCAGAAATGCTGGCGCGGCCACAAGCACCCGTTTTATGGAGGAGATACGCCGAATGATTATGTCCTGACCTGTGGTTGTGCCAACGCGAAAGGCGAAATCAACCCGCTCGCGGATGATGTTGAGATGCCGGTTTGTGGCGATCAACTCGATGGCGATGCCGGGAAACTGGGTAGTAAATCCGTGTAGAAAGCTCGGCATGAAATACGTGGCGGTCACCTCCGGGCAGGTGATCTTCAGCTTCCCGACAGGCTGTTCCCTCAGATTGGTCATCGCCATATTCGCGGCCAAAACCTCTGCACGAACGCGGCGGCAGTATTCGAGATAGACTTGACCGCTGCCGGTGAGGCTTACGTGCCGGGTGGAACGATTGAGGAGCCGCAGTCCCAAACGTGCCTCCAGCTGGGCGATACGCTGGCTGACCGTAGACTTAGGCATCCCAATCCGCTCCCCGGCGCGCGTAAAGCTGCCCGTTTCAGCGACTTCGGCCAGAAGTATCATGTCGTCCACGCTATCCAAGCGACGCATCCCCGTTGGTGTTCTTGCCGATTGTACAATGACACGGACAGTATGTCCGTACGATCGGAATTGTTGGAACGCTCTCGGCTGGGTAGCGTGGAAGTGGTAGCGAAAAGGGAATGTGGACATGTCGATCCGTCAGACGACCATCGGGACCGACAGAGTAGGCATGGCCGTGGCGGCGATGATCTTGACTGATCTGGCGCTTTCGATCGCAGATGCGATCATCAAGATCACGATCTCGGACATGCCACTGTCGCAATTCATCTTCTTGCGGTCCTGCGTCACCGTCCCCTTGTTGATCTTTATGATGAAATGGAGGTTGCCTCGGGTATCGCTGAGCCCAGCTCGACCTGGCTGGGCCACGGTTCGAAGCAGCCTGCTTCTGTCCAGTCTGCTGATCTACTACGCTTCGCTTTCGCGCCTCGATTTCTCGATAGCGGCCGCGGTCTACTATACGATCCCGCTGTTCATTACCCTATTTTCGGCCCTCTGGGTCCGCGAGCCTGTCGGCCTGCAAGGTTGGCTCGGAGTTGCGCTCGGGTTTGTAGGGGTACTGCTCATGCTGAAGCCGCAGGCCGGCGACATCAGTACCCACACCCTCATGCCCCTGGCTGCTGCCATTCTCTATGCCCTGGCGATGGTGCTGACGCGGACCAGGACCCGTGCTGAAAACCCGTTCGTTCTGGCGCTCACATTCAATCTGATCGCGATCATTGTGGCAGGTGGGGCAAGCCTGGCGGCAATAATTGCGGGCAGCGATGGCGGGCAGAGTCTGATGATAGGCGAGTGGGTACCGATGGGCTGGAGCCAATGGGGGCTGATGGTGCTGCTAAGTATCACAATGTTGATCGGCAGCGTCGGCACTGCTGTCGCGTACCAGTGGGCACCGTCGGCCATAATCTCAACCTGCGACTTTTCCTATCTGGCATTTGCGGTGTTGTGGGGCGTCCTGCTGTTCTCGGAACGTCTGGACGGCGCTTCCATGCTCGGCATAGGTCTCATCGCACTCGCCGGCATCATCGTCATTCGACATTAGCCGGACTGGAGCACCCAGTTCAGCGATCTTCGGTTGGAACGGTCGCTGCTGGCACCGCTGCACCTGCACCGACGACGGTGCAACGAACGCGGCCGGGGTGCGCCCAAGCCAGACTCACAGTTGATTGCAGGCATCCCGCGAAAATCGCCTGAAGCAGGGTTTGAAGCACCGCGATTTCTTGACGCTAATCGCAAGCGCGTGTTCGGCATACGAGGCGGCAGATTGTCTAGCGCGTTCTTAAGCAGGCTCGGCCGCGCCCCACCTTCCCGGCAAATGTGCGGCTGGTTCGAAACGATCGTCGAGGAACAATTTCCATGAGTCTGGAACAGCATTCTGCCAAATGAAAAGATCTCATCGGCCACACACCGAATGCCCAAGAAATAGCCTTGCGCTGCATGACTTGAATGCGCTTATGGTGCCAGTCCTCCAATGGCCTTCCGGGCCGAGGCGTTACTAACACAAGACAGATTGAGGGAGGCTCAGCCTCATGAGCAGGGTGGCGCGCGAAGATGCGACTTCGACTTCGTCGCCGACGTTTGCGCCGCTCGAGAACCCAACCTTCCGGTCGATCTGGCTAGTCACGCAGGTCTCAAGCCTTGGATGGCTGATGCAAACCGTTGCCGTCAGTTGGCTGATGGCGACGATCTCGAACTCGGACGTGATGGTCGCCTTGGTGCAGGCGTCGACGACGTTTCCGATATTCATCCTGTCGATCTTCGCTGGCGCCCTTGCGGACAATTTCAGCCGCCGCAGCCTGATGTTTGCCGGCTGGTCGGTAATAGCTTTGTCCTCAGCGATGCTGGCCATTCTTGCAGGTCTTGGAATTCTCGACCCGTGGACGGTTCTTGCATTCAGCTGCCTGGCCGGCGTCGGCGCCGCTTTTACCGATCCGGCATGGCATGCTTCGGTCGGTGACATTTTGCGAAAGCGCGAGGTCCCAGCGGCGGTGACGCTCATCTCAGTTGGATACAACGCAGTTAGAAGCGTCGGCCCAGCATTTGGCGGCATCGTCGTCGCTACATTTGGGCCTCTGACCGCCTTTGTTGTGGCGACTCTGACCTACTTGGCGCTGCTGTGGACCATCGGACGCAGGAAGTGGGATGTTCGCGCCTCACCGCTCCCGCGCGAGCCGTTGACCACGGCCATCCATGACGGTGCGCGCTTCACGGCCCTTTCCACAGAGATCAAAGCGGCGATTGCGCGTGGCACGCTCTTCGGCCTGACCAGCATTTCCATACTCGCGCTGCTGCCTCTTGTTGCTCGCGACCAGCTAGGCGGTGGGCCGATCGCTTACGGCGTCCTGATGGCGGGCTTTGGAACAGGCGCCTTAGGCGTCGGCATCTGTAACAATATGTTGAGACGATCGCTGTCCCAGGAACGGCTGACCACTCTTGCATCGATTGCCTGTGCGGCGTGTTGCCTCTCTCTCGCCTTCACTTCTTCAGTGACCGTCGCGGCCATCGCGTTGGCACTCGGGGGCGCAGGTTGGGTAGTCACCTGGACAGGGCTTGACGTCAGCGTTCAGTTGTCAAGCCCCAGGTGGGTCGTTGGCCGCACGCTCTCGATCTACTATGCCTTGTCGTCAGGCGGCATGACAGCCGGCAGCTGGCTGTGGGGCACGGTAGCGGAGAATTATTCGCTGGCCACAGCGTTGGAAATATCCGCGGCTGCCTTGGTGGTGGTCGCTGCTTCCGGCCTTCTGCTGCCGATCCGGCAATGGCAAGACGCCGATCATGATCCCTTTGGCTTCGAAACCCCGAAGCTCGCACTCGAATTGAAACCGAGAAGCGGGCCAATTGTCGTCAAGATCGAGTACGCAATAGCGGAGACAAATGTCGAGGCGTTCTTGGGCTGGATGCAGGAACGACGACGGGTACAAAGCCGTGCCGGCGCCCGGCATTGGCATCTGCAGCGCGATCTTCAAGATCCATCGCTTTGGACCGAGACTTTCCGCACGCCGACGTGGATGGACTATTTGCGCCTAAACCACCGGCTCACGACTGCCGACCAGGCGTTGGACCGGCAACTGCTTGAATTGAACATGGGCGGTGCTCCGCCTCATGCCAAGCTTTCGATTGAGAGACCGACGGGGGCGGCCCGCAGGCGAGATCAAGCCACGGGCTTCTTCTCGCGGTTATGATCACAGGCTCGTCAATGGTCGAAAAAGGAAGCGCCGCATGACTGGCCTGGTGAAATTTGCGAGGCCGGTCATCATCCAAATTAGCCGCCATGGCAAAGAGCGTATTGTGGTCGATGTCACTGACGCAGCCTCCATCTTGATGCGAGACTTTGGAACTCAGACGATTAAGCGCAGGGCAGCTATGGACGTTTGCCTGAAGGTACTGCGGGGTGAAGCTCATTCCACCGCCGCCCGAGGCGCGTTTGTGACGGCCGCGCGCGAAGCAAACATTTTGCGAGGCGATTGATGGATGCCGGGAGCCCGCGCCAGACTGTTCCAGGCGCCGAGGAGTATCTTCCGACCGACATTCGCTATTCCTTATGGTGCAGGATGACAGCTGACCGCTCTCTTCCTACTAGGCAAACATCAACGCCCAGAGAGCCGTTCGCCGTCACTCCTTGCAAGCGCACTGGTCATTGCCCCTAGACGCCGATCACGAGTGCGCCGCCGGTAAGCCCGGCGCCGGCCGCGGCAAGCAGAAGCCTTTCGCCCGCCAAAAACGGCTTGGCCTGATGGGAGAGGGACAGCGACAGAGCAATTGTCGCGGCAGAGGAATTGCCGAACTCCGCAATGCTTCTCACCACCTTCTCAGGGCCAATATCGAGCTTGTCGGCGACGGCGTCGAGAATGCGGGCGTTGGCCTGGTGTGGAACAAACCGATCCACGGACTGAGCTGAAACGTTCGCTACTTCAAGTGCCTCGACCGAACAGCGCGTCATCATCTCGACTGCCTTGGCGAACACGGCGCGTCCATCGGCGATTGTCATGCGGGTTTCGGCTATGTCGAAATCTCCGGCAAACGGCCGGCTGCTGCCGCCCGCAGGGATCTGGATGAGGCCGTAACCGGATCCGTCGGAATCCAGCGAGGCGCCGAGGACGCCGTGACGGGGGTCGGGTGACGGGGCCAGGACCAGGGCGCCCGCGGCGTCGGCGAACAGCACCGCGCTGGCGCGTTCGGCCGGGTTGATGCGGCGGCTCAGGATATTGGCGGCAATGACCAGCGCCGGCTTGCCGTGCGTGCGCACGAAGGCGTCGGCGAAGGTAAGCGCATAGACGAAACCGGCGCAGGCGCCGGCAAGATCGACGGCTCCGGAATGAGCAAGGCCGAGACGGTGCGCGACCAGCGGCGCGCTTGGCGGCAGCAGATGATCGGGCGTCGATGTTGCCAGCAGCAGCAGGCCGACCGCGGTACGGTCGATGCCGGCCATCTCCAACGCCATATCTCCCGCCTGCCCGGCCAGCCCCGACAAGGTGTCGGAAGGCTCCGCCCAGCGGCGTGACCGGATGCCGGTCCGCCTCTCGATCCAGCCGGCTTCCAGGTCAAGCGAGGCCTCGATCTCGGCATTCGGCACGGTCCGCGCCGGCGCGTGGTGGCCGAACCCAACGATTTTCGCGCCTCGGATCATCCGGCTTGCCCAACAAGGTCGGCGGCCTCGTCGATCGCATCATGCAGGCGACCAAGCTCGCTGGCGCTTACGCAATAGGGCGGCAGGAGATAAATCACATTGCCGAGCGGGCGTACCAGGAGATCGCGCTCAAGGAAGAAAGCGCGCAGCTTCGGGCCGACCTCAGCCAGATAGCCGGAGTTGGCCACCGCCAGTTCGAAGGCGGCAATCGTGCCAGTCACCCGGACATCGGCGAAGCGAGAATCTTCGGCAAAGCGGCGAGCCCCTTCGTCTTGCAGTCGCGTCAGTGTTGTGACGCGATCGATGACCGGCTCATCGCGCCAGATAGCGATGTTGGCCAGCGCCGCCGCGCAGGCGATCGGATTGGCGGTGTAGGAGCTCGAATGAAAGAAGGTGCGACTGCGGTCCGGCGAATAATACGCCCGAAAGATGGCGTCAGTGGCGAGCGTGGCGGCAAGCGGGATCGCGCCACCGGTCAGCCCTTTGGAGGTGCACAATATGTCGGGCGCAATAGCTGCCTGCTCACAGGCAAACAGGGTACCGGTCCGGCCCCAGCCGGTCATCACCTCATCTGCGATGAACAGCGTCCCGGAGGCCTCGGCGATACGTTTCAATTCGGCCAGGATTTTTGGCGAATACATCCGCATGCCGCCTGCGCCCAGGACCAGCGGTTCGACGATCAGCGCCGCCGCCTTGCGATCACGGCTGAACGCTTCGAAGGCGTCGAGCGTTTCCTGTTCGCATCCCTCGGCAGGGAAAGGGATGGTGTCGACGTCGAAGAGCAGCGGTTCGTAGGCTGCGTTGAAGACGCCGCGGGCGCCGACGCTCATCGCCCCGATCGTGTCGCCGTGATAGCTCGATTCCATCACAACGATACGCGAGCGCGGCGCGCCGATGTTGCGGAAATAGCCAAGCGCCATTTTGAGCGCCACTTCGACACTGGTCGAGCCGCTGTCGGAATAAAAGACCCAGTCCAGACCATTCGGCGCCAGGCCGATGAGCGCGCTAGCCAGTTCCTCGGCCGGCGCGTGGGTGAGACCGGCGAATATGATCTGGTCGAGCGTTTCGGCAGTTGAGCGGATCGCCTCGACGATCGCGGGATGGCGATGGCCGTGGGTCACCACCCACCATGAGGATATTGCGTCGAGAATGCGCCGTCCGTCATCCGTCTGCAGGTAAGCCCCTTCGGTCCGGACGACCTTCGGCAGGGCCGCTTCGACGGCGTGCTGGGTGAAGGGGTGCCAGACGGCTGAGCGGCTCATATGCTGGCCTGCTGAAAAGGCGCCATGTCGAAATGCGCTGCCATGGCCGACAGGAGAGTGTCGGGCGCCAGCGGATCGAGGAAAGGCAAGCGGCCAAGCACACGCACCTTGCCGATCGCGGCGATCGTGCATTCGGTGTCGGGCATGGGGTCACCAATGAACGCTATGCCCAAAAGCGGGATATCGCGGCGGCGCAGCGCCTCGATCGATAGAAGCGTGTGGTTGATCGTGCCGAGCGCGGTGCGCGCACAAAGCACGACCGGCGCGCGCCAGCGGGCGAACATATCAATAAACAGGATTTTGCGGGTGAGCGGCACCATAAGGCCCCCGGCTGCCTCGACGATCAGCGGGCGCGCCGTTATGGGCAGAACGAGGCGGTCGGGATCGATCAAAACGCCATCGAGTTCGGCGGCACGATGGGGCGACAGCGGTCGGACCAGCCGCCAGGCTTCCGGGGCGATCCGATCTGGGGGCAGCTCCGCGAGCCTGGCTACCGTCTGGGTGTCGGTTTCGCCGTCTAGCCCCGACTGCACCGGTTTCCAGTAGGCGCCATTGAGCAGCCTGACCAGACCAGCCGCGAGAACCGTCTTGCCGATGCCGGTGTCGGTGCCGGTGATGACGAAGGTTTGGCTCATGCCGCCATTCGCTCCCATTCCTCTGCCAGTGCCTTGACCATCGCAGCGACGTCGGCCTGCTCGACATTGAGCGTCAGCGAAATCCTGAGCCGAGCCGTGCCCTCGGGCACCGTTGGCGGGCGGATGCCGCGCACATCGAAACCGCGCGCCTGCAGCGCGCTGGCGAGCGCCATGGCGCGGGCGTTGTCGCCGACGATGACCGGCAGGATCTGCGAGCCGCTCGGCGCCACCCCGCAGCAGGCTTTGAGTTCCCGGCCGGCGAAGGCGACGAGTGCTGCAAGCCGCTCGCGGCGCTCGGGTTCGTCATGCAGGACGGCGAGCGCCTCGGTTGCAGCCACCGCCATTAGCGGCGAAGGGGCGGTGGCATAGATGAAAGGCCGGCAACGATTGATGAGGTAGTCGCCGATGACCTTGGGTCCGGTCACCAGCGCGCCGGAGGCGCCAAGCGCCTTGCCGCAAGTGTGCAACACGACGACATTGTCGCGGCCTTCGAGATCGTGCGCTAGGCCGCGTCCATCAGGTCCATAGACGCCGGTGGCATGCGCCTCGTCGATCAGCAGAAAAGCGTGGTGACGGTCGGCAAGTGCCGCCAGATCGGCAAGGGGCGCGCGGTCGCCGTCCATGGAATAGAGGCTCTCGACCACGATCCAGGGGCGACCCGTGCCGCCCAAACGCCGCCACGCCAAAATGGCGTCTTCGAAGGCGTCGACGTCGTTGTGGGATGCCTCCACGGATGAAGCGCGGCCGGCCCGCGCGCCCTCATGGGCACTGGCATGGATGAGTGCGTCTAGGACGACGAGGTCGCCCTTTTGCGGAAGTGTGGTCAGGACGGCGAAATTGGCGAGGTAGCCCCCGCTGAAGAAAAGCGCACGTTCGGCGCCGAAGAAGCGCGCCGCTTCGGCTTCTAGCGTCTCGTGCTCGGGTCCATTGCCGCGCAACAGGCGAGACCCCGTAGCGCCGATCGGCGTGCCGGCTGCAAGTGCTGCTGCGACAGCTTTGGCCAGGCGCGGCGAGGCTGCCAGTCCCAGATAATCATTGGAGGCGAAATCGAGACCGGCACGCGGCGACAACGTGCGCAAACGGTTCTTGCGCGCGAGCCCGCTCAGCGTCGTCTCATAGCGGTCGAGCAAGCCCCCTGCGCTCACCGGGCGGAAAGCTCCATTGGTTCAATACCGAGCTTGCGAAAGAGCGCAGTGTCCTTATCCTCACTCGGGTTGTCCGCCGTCAGCAGCGTATCGCCGACAAAGACGGAATTGGCGCCGGCAAAGAAGCACAGTGCCTGCATTTCCTCGCTCATTGCCGTGCGGCCGGCCGACAAGCGAACATGGGATTGCGGCATCAGGATACGGGCAAGCGCAATGGTGCGCACGAATTCGATCGGCTCTGTTGGCCGCTCATGACCAAGCGGTGTGCCTTCAATCGGGATCAGCATGTTGATCGGGACGCTGTCGGGCGGCTCGGGGAGATTGGCGAGCGTCACCAGCATGTCCACGCGGTCGACCGGTTCCTCGCCCATGCCGACAATGCCGCCGCAGCAGACTTTGATGCCGCTATTGCGAACATTGTCCAATGTTTCGAGCCGGTCGGCGAACGAGCGCGTCGTGATGACTTCGCCGTAATAGCGCTCGGACGTATCGATGTTGTGATTGTAGTAGTCGAGCCCCGCTGTCTTTAGCTGCTGCGCCTGCTCAACATCGAGCATCCCTAATGTCATGCAGGTTTCCATGCCGAGCGCCTTGACGCCTTCGACCATGGCGACCACGACCTCCATGTCGCGCGCCTTGGGGCTGCGCCACGCCGCGCCCATGCAATAGCGCGTCGCACCCGCATCGCGCGCCTTGCGGGCTTCCTCGATGACGCGTTCGACCGCCATCAGCTTGGAGGCCTTCAGTCCGGAATTGTGGTGCGCGGACTGGCTGCAATAACCACAATCCTCGGGGCAGCCGCCGGTCTTGATGCTCAGCAGCCGGCTGAGCTGAACGCGGTTGGGATCAAAGTTCGCACGATGGACGCAATGTGCGCGAAACAGCAGTTCGTTGAAGGGAGACTCGTAGAGGGCGCGGGCTTCGGCTTGGCTCCACAGGCGGCGGCTTCTGGCAGCTCCCCTATCTGCGGCCGATCCTTGCATGGGCGAAACAAGCGTCATGATTTCCCCTATCCGTGAGCAGGCCCGCGCTGTTTACAGGACGCGACGGGTTTTTCCAGCCGAAATCTGAAATTCACTGCGGGTCAAAATGTCATTTCCCTCGCAGCCAGCATAATGGGCCCAAGAACCGACCGAGGCGTGCTGTCGGCAGGACGCGGGCGCATTTGCTCGACCTGGCCTTGAGGACCGCGCCGGTTCGGCTCCTCGCCGGTGTCCAGAACAATCCTAATCAAGCTGGTAACATGTCATTCAGCCGGATTGTCTATAGCAACAATATGACCCCGCGCGGTAAACGTATTCTGGGCAAATCTACAGTCGTGACGATAATTGCAGTCGTCGCGACTTTCGGCCTGTCGTTCACGGCAAGACTTGGCTTGCAGATGCCGATCGACTGGCTGAGTTGGGTGGAATGCACCTTCATCCCGATTCTGATCGGATTGCCCGTCAGCGCCTTCATTTTCACCCAGGCGGAAACGATCCAGGAAACATGTGACAAGTTGGAGAAATCATACACAGCCCTGAGGGACGCACATGATAGGCTGACCTTCGTGACCAGTCACGACCCGATGACGGGCCTTCTCAGTCGCGGTGAATTTATCGCAAGGATGGACAGAAAGCGTGACGAAGGTGAATGCGACACACTGCTCCTGATCGATCCGGATCACTTTTCCATGATAAACGACCAACACGGCCATTCCAAAGGTGACGAGGCTTTGGTTCGAATTGCAAAGGCGCTCGTTTATCTGACACGCCCGGGAGACTCGATCGGTCGTCTTGGCGGAGAAGAGTTTGGGGTGTTGTTACGCAGCGCGCGTAAAGAGCAGGCAGGTACCATTGCGGAAAACATGCGCCGTCTTATCGAGGCGGGCCCGATGGCGAAAGGCCAACAGGACGGCGTGAAAGTGACTGTCAGCATCGGCGGCGCGGAAATCTCTCCCGATGCAGATGCTCAAGACGTCCTTCGCACCGCCGGACGATGCCTTTTTGAAGCGAAACAGCGTGGACGAAATCGTGTTTCGTTCGACTATGAATCGGGCAAATTGCGGGCCGTGACGCCATAACCCAGCTTAGGCCCAGCCTGACGCGGGCAGAATATTGCCCGAGATGGCCTGCCTTCCGCCCTGCCCATCCGCGCGAACAGCCCGAGCCACATTAGAACCGCGTTGCACAGCCTTGGGGACTGTTTTCCGGTAGACGGCATTATTGGAGTCCATCTCCCAAGTGACACAAGAAAGCCCGCCCCATTGTCTGGAGCAGGCCTTTGTGTGCGCGGTACTCAGAACCTTGCCGCTACGCGAAAGATAGTAGCCAATGGTAAACACCGACTGAAGATTAGTGCCGTTTTGATGGCCTTTGAGCTTCCGGCCCCTGCCAGCCGACAATTGCTCGCGAGTTGACAGCTTGCTCATGCAGGCCGAACTCGCGCAATCCCTCCCCCCGCGATAGCGCACAAGTCTTTCGCTGCGCACGCGACCGCGGCAAGTCAACGGTGATGAGCCGCGCCGCGCCCGCCCTTCTCCCAGCACCCTGTCGGCGAGATAGATCGCTTAACTCGAGTTCATCGGTAACCATGACCATCGATCGGCAGCCACTCCCTGCTTTAAATCCAGCTCCGCCACGCAGGAAGCCGGATTGATCGTAGGTTCGGTTCACAGCCGCTCATTGGCCGACGCACCCGGCGCACGGCTGGTGCAGCAATTGCGCAGGGTGCGATATTTATCTTAAGCTGAAAAATCGGTCGTGACGTCATCCGAAAATGCCGGGTCTTGCAATTTTTTCTTTGCTGCGTCTAAGTTCCAAGGAACCGGCCTGGCAGAACGGCCGGGCCCCACTGCAATTGTTACGAAGGAATACGTAGATATGGCCACCGGAACCGTGAAGTGGTTCAACAGCACCAAGGGATTTGGATTCATCCAGCCCGACAACGGAGGTCAGGACGTTTTCGTCCACATTTCCGCTGTCGAACGAGCGGGCCTCTCGACCCTCGCTGATGGGCAGAAGATCAACTACGAGATTGAACAGGACCGCCGGACTGGCAAGTCCTCCGCGGGCAATCTCAGCAAAGCTGGTTGATTTCAGCTGACTCCCTTAAGAGCCGGACGGACGCGGCAGGCCGGGATGGCCGGCCGACCGTTCGATACGAGCGATAGCACATGGCTGACCTCACCCTTTGGCAACAGATGGCTGCCAAGGGATGCGAGTTGGCTTAGCAACCCAGGCTTTTGGACATGCGTTGGCCCGAATATCTGGCCTTGCTCTCTGTCTTGAGTCCGAAACGCACAGACTTACGTCGACGGCGAAGCTCGATCGGCGATCAGGCTGAGACCTTCTTGCGGCTCCGCTTCGTCGGCCAGGCACTTCCGGCTCTTTTGGTTTGCGGCCGAGCCCCATCGTCTTGCCAACACCGAGCGCGTGGCGGCGTAGTTCGGCGCGACCATGGGATAATCCGCCGGCAGACCCCATCTGGCGCGATATTCATCCGGCGTCAGCCCGTGCTGGGTCGACAGACGGCGCTTCAGGGCCTGATCGAGCGGCCGCTGCTCTCCGCTCGATGAGGAGGGGATAATCGTAAACAATTTCCAAGCCCCACCGCCGGGTACCACAGCCGTATCCGATTTGGCCAGTTCATGCACCGGCCAAGGCGCGAGATCCTCGGTCTCATCGAGAAGCCGACTCTCCTCCTGACCGTTGTCGAGTCGAAGCAGATGAACGGCGGGTGTTCCCCAGGGCGGCAGGACTCGTTGCTTGCTGCCAGCTGCACAAATCCTGGTCACCCCTGCGATGGCTGAAGCTCTGCCTCCCCCAGTCACTTTGCAAGCCATCGAGGGCTACGATCAATTTGGACCTCAGTCGCTGCGTAGAATTTTCGCTTCTAACGCCGCTGCAACGAAAGCCCGTCTCGCTACCGGCGTCCGGGCTTCTCCACGCAGAACCTGAAGACATGCATCCATAGCCATATTTCGCTTCTTCGTCTGATGAGGGAAACTCCGCAGCAGGATCGAGGCTGCGTCGTTCACATCGAATATGACGCGCTCACGGTCATGCCGGCCAACTTGCACCACCACGGGCCGGGCGAACCTGCTCGACATGCAATTACACTCTCAGTTCCGACCATGACATGATTTTCGCGTATCATGACGTTCGGAGAATTTATACATTTCTGACTAGGGCCAGAACAGAACTGGCAGTTGCCCAATCTCAAGACAAGCAGGCCGCTATCTGTTCCGGCCTTGATGCGCAAGAAAGCACAGCGGAATTCTGTCGCGTCCGGGGTGAAGCGGCGGCCTTCTACGACGCCGGCGCCAAGGTTGCCGTGGTGACCCCCAATGACAAGCTGCGCGCTTTGTTCTCCCAGCCTCGGGATTTCCTGAAGCCCGAGCCTTCCTTTCTGGGTGCCAGCTTCTAACGCCGATAGCGTCCGTCAATTCAAAATTTCGCGAGTGCCGATCCTTTTCCGACCGGATCCGGGCGAAGGAAGGGCTGGCATTACGGGCCGGCGCGAAAGGTTCGGCGGGCGTTCGGGGCTTTCGAACTTGGTTGTCAAAATTTGCGGTTGAAATTTACTTTCGCCGAATTGTTCGGTAGGGGATCAACACGCAGCGACTACTCTAGAGGGGGGGTGAAAGAGGGATGCAGCGTCTGTCTCCCGCAAGGCTCGGGGACGTTCTGGCCGGCGACCTGCGGGCTTTTGGCGGGCCCTCGACGATTGAACCACTTGCCGGCCGCATTAGAGCGGAGCAGGTCAGTATCGTGCTCCGCAACACGCCTCTTGGCATGGTTGCGAACATACTCAATGCGGCCACTCTCGTTATGGCGGTTTGGGGCTCGCCCGACCAAACGAAAGCCATCCTTTGGGCTAGTGTCCTCATCGGCGCCGCTGGTTTCGTAGGCCTAAGAGCGAGATCATCGTTTCAGTCAGTCAAACCTAGATCAGTGTCTCGCCGGACAACGCGAAACCTAGTGCGGAACGCCCTGCTGTTCGGCACTTGGTGGGGCGCACTTCCCATTCTGTTCTTCGGCGGGGCAACAAGTGCAGCCCAGGTCGTCATCACCTGCCTGAGCGCAGGGATGATCGCAGGCGGTGCCGCCTCGTTTTACACGATTCCCATTGCGGCCATCGCGTATACGCTGCCGATCTTCGTCGGTTCGGCGGTTGCGATTGTGTGGATGGAAGGCGCCGTCAATCTGCCCGTCGCAATCCTGATATTAAGCTACGCCACCACGCTGTTTCGGGCAGTGCTTGCTCACGCGTCTGAATTTACCCAACGCTTCATTCTGCAAGCGGAAAGCGAAAATGCCATTCGCAGGGATGTTCTAACCAGTTTGCCAAACCGGTTCAGCTTCAACGAGCGGCTGGAGAGCGCGTTGGCGGACGCAAAGCAGTTTGACCAACACTTTGCCTTGCTTTTATTCGACATTAACAATTTTGACGAGGTGAATGCTTACTTTGGTCGAGCAATGGCGGATGCCCTTTTGGTCGAAGTGGCTGCGAGAATTCGGAAATTAACGCGGGAGACCGATGACATTGCCAGGTTTGAGGGCGGCGAATTTGCAATAATCGCTGCACGCGATATCAGGCCAGATCAAATCAGGTTCTTGGCCAAACAGATCATAGATGTCATGCGCGCGCCGTTCTTGATCGGAGGGCGCGAAATATATTGCAGGGCTTCTATCGGCATCGCTCTGGCGCCCACTGACGGTTTGGATGCCAACCAGCTCCTGCGGTGCGTCGATACCGCGCTACACAGGGCCAAGACGCGCGGGGCGAGCTCCATCCAGTTTTTCAGCGCAAATGATGATGAGGCTGCTGCAAGGCGCCATGCCCTTGAACGCGATCTGGCATCCGCGCTCGCCAACGACCAGCTCTGGCTCGCATTTCAACCCTTTCTCGACCTCGGGAGTGATCGCATCCGAGGTTTTGAAGCGCTGCTGCGGTGGCAGCATCCGACCCTCGGCGCGATCCCTCCATCGGAGTTCATTCCTATCGCTGAAGAAACCGGATTGATTCACAGCATCGGACACTGGGTCATCAAAACGGCTTGTTTGGCAGCTGCGCGCTGGCCGCGCGACGTGCGGGTCTCCGTCAACTTGTCGGTAGTGCAGCTCAAGGACAAGGCCTTGCTGGATGGAATTGTAGCGACCTTGGCTGAAGCCGGTTTGGAGCCGCGAAGACTGGAGGTCGAGATCACGGAATCGGTGCTGATTTCCGATTTTGAAGACGCTATTTCATTGTTGCAATCGTTGAATTTTTTATCCGTCACAGTTGCCCTTGACGACTTCGGCACTGGCTTTTCATCGCTGACGTATCTTCGTAAATTGCCTCTTTCGCGGCTCAAGATCGACCGATCTTTTGTCCAGGATATGCTCACCGATGCGGACTGCGCCGCGATTGTGAGATCACTGATTGAATTGGCGCACGAGCTTCGAATTGGGGTCACGGCCGAAGGCGTCGAAACCCCCGAACAGCTCGACTATCTTCGCCGCGTCGGTTGTGACGAAGCTCAAGGCTATTTAATCGGGAAACCTGTCCGGATAGACGACATTCTTTGCATTGCTGCGAAGCCGTTTGGTCAGCAGCTAAATACATGAACGGCACGACCCGTACTTTGCCGGCGATGGTCTGGTTTTTTCTCGTACGCCAACGGTGATGAGGTGAGGTAACGGACGCCACCCGGCAACAATTTTTCCTGAGGCAATGCGGTCTGCTTTCATCTTGATAGCAGACGATGCCACTCGGCGAACTCATCGGAATTTCCAAGAGTTTTCTTGGCCAGGGCAGGCGTCGGTTCCGGGGCAGCATCATGGGATCTAACCTTCAGGAAGTCCCACGGCAAAGAACTGTTTTCGATATTCTCGATTATAGATCCAGTGGCGAATGATGCAGCAAGATCGACAGCTTTGCGGCGGCGTGCGATCCGGATTGCCGACGAAAGAGCTTGGGCGGTTGTCCTGTAGCGGACCGGGCTCTTGCCGGAAATTGGGCGGATGGGGAGCAGGACGTCGAGAATCTGTCTGATCGGATTCATGGAAGCTCCCTTCTGACTGTCGGCGGCAACCATATAACCAGCCGCGGCAACGAATGACAATTGGACGACGTGGTTTCATCCTTCGTGCGCGACCACAGGAGAGCCCACGTGACGAAACTGACAAAACATCTCGGCACCGTGATCGTGACGTCGGATGGCACAGGCCTGTCGGCTCCCGGGCGTATCAGGACTTTTCCAATGACGCTGACGGCGACGGTGGACCCCGACGGCAAGCAACGAGGACGGGTCCGTTGAATTGGACCCTAGCGAATTTGCCGACTGGAACGGTGAAGCGGTTCAACAGCACCAAGGGGTTTGGATATCCAGCCCGACAATGGCGGTCAGGATGTTTTCGTCCACATTTCCGCTGTCGAACGCGCGGCGCCTCTCGAACCCTCGCTGACGGCCAGAAGATCAATTTTAAGATCGGGCAGGACCGCCCACCGGCAAGTCCTCTGCTGGCAATCTCTGCCGGCTGACTTTCTGCTCCGTCCTGGCAGGCCAAACCGCAAAGCCGGAAGCACATTGCTGCAAGGCGTTGCGAATTCCTTGTGAATAGCTTTTTTGAAGGGAAGGCAGGGTTTTGCCCCCACCTTTCATACTCCGGGCAGATGCAGATTATGCCGATGGCAGCTGCGCGCCCCAGATCGAACCTCGATTTCTGAGATCAAGCTGTGACCTCCTTGCTGGTCCGCTTCGCCGGCGTCGGCGTTTCGGCTCTTTACGTTTGCGGCCGAGCCCCATGGTCTTGGCCAACGCCGAGCGCGCAGCGGCGTAATTCGGCGCAACCATAGGGTAATCCGCTGGCAGACGCCATTTGACGCGATTTTCTTTCGCTATAGGGCTGCCCCTCCCGCCGTCGTGCACAAGTTGGGCGGCCCGCCGGTGGCGGTCACGTGACCGGGTCAGAATTGGCAACGCGCTCCTCGAACTCTCCGGCGCGCGTCTCAAAGCACAGTTACCGAGCGGGGCGTGACTTGATCGGGATACAGGCACCTGGAAAGGCGACTTCTGCAGCGCCTTCACCTCCCGAGCCTCGGCGACAACGACATCGGCGGTCAGCCAGATCAGGCTCGATGTTGCCTCTCGTATTCCCTTAGGATGGTGTGCCCGGATGGAATTCTTTGTGCGGACGCCACTATCGTGGCGGCGCCGTCGGTACAGGAGACGGCTTTTTCGCCCAGACCTTGATGAAGCCGGCGTAAGTCAGCCGCAAGTACTGCCGTCATGAATCCGCGAGGTTTCGTGGCGAGTGACTTGGCTCTGTGCAGAGCCCATTTCCCGCTCTTTCGGCTAATTCCCTTGTTCCAGCCGGACCTGCCGATCAACCCGCTGCGGGGTCGGACTACGCAAAGCGTGCCGTCGCTCACGGCTTCGCCATCGCGATGATCGCGGTCCCGGCTGGACCCGACGGGCGCCTGTCGAGCGGGGAATGGTCTCCGCGACCAAGGAGCCAAACAAATGTCGCACGAACTCAGCCTCGCTCAGAGCCACGCCTGGAACCTCGCTCGCACCCTGATGACGCCGGTCATCCTGTTCAAGGTCAATGACAACGAGTACGGCGTTCTCCCTGCCGAAGACCTCGACGGCGACGAGGTCGAGGCGATCTGCGAATACTGTCCATACACAGGCGGCCGGCCGGTTCATTGAACTGGCCTCTATGCCACGGCGTCCCGCTTGCGAGCGGCAGGCCGCAAGGGAGGCTGCGCCGCGGCGAAAGCCGCGCCCTTGCGCCCTTTGCTCTTCGCGGCGGTTGCGGAGTGTTCCGCGAATTGTGTGGAAGAAGTTGACTTGAAGAAAAACCGGCCGGAAGGGCTCTCGGGAGAGAAAAATGGAAAAGACGGATATAGAAGCGCTGCGCGGCCGGGTCGGCTGTGCCGCGGTGCTGGAGACCGGCGGCTTCACGGTCGACTTCAAGGAAAGCACTCGCAAAGCGGTTAAATACCGTCGTGGAAACGATATCATCATCGTCATCCATGATGGCAAGGGATGGTTCGACCCGTTGTCGGATCGAAAGGGCGATGTTTATTCGCTGGTACAGCATCTGGATGGCGGCGATTTCCTGGAAGCCCTCTTGCAGGTAGCCTCGCTTGCGGGGTTCGTGCCGAGCGAGCCGGAATGGAAACGACAGTCTCGGGAGACCGAACCCGACCAGTCAGTTCCGAAGCGATGGGCGGCCCGACGCAAGCCGTGGCGCGGGTCGGCGACCTGGCGCTATCTGCGCGATGAGCGGCACATTCCCGAACAGGTCATTGCGACTGCGATCGCTCAGAACGTTCTGAGGGAAGGCCCGCGCGGCAGCATGTGGGCCGCCCACAGCGACGCGGCCGGTCTCGTCACCGGCTGGGAGGAGCGCGGACCGCAATGGCGTGGCTTTGCGGCCGGAGGCGGCAAGGTGTTGTTCCGGTTGGGGACGGTAAAGGCCACCCGGATCTGCGTTAGCGAAGCGGCGATTGACGCCATGAGCCTGGCCGCGATCGAACGGATCCGGCGCGATACGCTGTATGCCAGCACCGGCGGCGGCTGGTCCCCGGCGACGGACACAGCGCTTCGCATGTTGGCGGGGAGCCCGAACAGGCGGCTTGTAGCGGCCACCGACGCCAACCCGCAGGGCGAGGCATTCGTGTCGAGGCTGCGTGAGCTTGCCTGCGACGTGGCCTGTGACTTCGAGCGGCTGAAGCCGCTCGCCGAAGACTGGAACGCGATGCTGCAGGACGCGGCATCCGCCTGACGGCGCCGATCACTCAACCGCAGCGCAGAAGCGAAGATCGCCGGCCTGGGCTTTGCCATGGCCATGTCAACTCGAAACGGTGCGGCCACGAAGCCATGACAGCCGGTTCGCACCGCCAAGTTATGGAGGGCAGGGAGAAAAGAAAACCAAACCCGGCTGCCGCATGCCCGCCGGTCGCGTGCAAGGGTGAAGCTTCGCCCGGCTGCGCCGGCCCTTGACCCGCCCGGGCGGAGAGGCGGCCGCAGGGGAGGGGTCATGAAGGGCTGAAGATGATGGGCATCCACGAGGATGCTGCGCGCTCAGGCCCGACGAAGGCTGAAGGAGCCCAAGGATGAACCCCTTTTTTCCCAATCGTAAAGTCTACCAGGGCATCGCCGACCGCCGGCAGATGTTTCGCATGTTCGATCGCCATGCGCAGCGCCCGGAACGAGATCACGTCGATGCCGGATCTCTTTATAGCGGGGAGTGGTTCGAAGTCGGCCCCGTCGAGCACGACTACATGCTGGAGATCCTGCCACCGCTCTGGATGCGAGGCGAGATGTTCGGGCTGCGCGAGTTCCTTACCGACAGCATAACCAGCGTTTTCTACACGCTGCGCATCGACGGCAAAACGCGTTATTTCCATGCCTATTGCGATCTGAATGTGCCGCGATCGCCTGCCGAAATGCGCGATGCCATCGTCGAGCGCGAGTCCTGGCCGGTGAAGGCGATGACGCGCGAAGAGCGGCTGGAGCATATCTGGAGCGCCACGCACGACGAGTACCGTGGCTATGCCGGGGACCGCTGGCTGCCGGAGCATTGCGGCAAGCGCACGGTGCTCTGTTATGGCGGCCGGCAGGGCGCCATGCCGAAGCTGCTCGACGAGCTCACCGATGATGAGATCGCGGCGAAGCTGCCGGTGCATCTGCGCCACCTTCCCCTGGCCGTTGCCGCGTGAGGGGATGCGATGTTCACTTTTCCCATTCTTGCCGTTCGCAAGGTCATCGAGCGCGGAAAAACCGATGCCGCCAACAACGGCGGTTTTCGCAATCCTTATTATGGCCTCAAGCCCGGTCAGGGCGAGATCCCCGGCCTGTGGCTGGTTGGAGACCAAGGTGTCTACCTATTGTCGAACGGAAAACTCGCAGACGGCGAGCGCCCGCTCGTCCTCTATTCCGAAGAATGCCACCCGATCGGCAACCCCGACTGGTTTCACTACAAGCAGCGCCATTTCGGTGGCGACGACGGCATCGAATTCATCGACGCCGAGCAATTGATCCCGCTGTTCGATCGCAACCTTCGCTGCACGCATCTGCGCTTGCAACTCACCGAGACCGAAGTCTCGCTGTCGCTGATCGCCCGCTAACCCCAGCAAATCTGCCAGCCCTTTCACGCGGACGCCAACGCTGTCCGCGCGATCGTGCTCGCCCTCAAATCCAAGGAGATTTTCCATGGCTCATGACGACCCCTTTACCATCGACCTGTTCGGCAGCACGGCCATTTCGTCCGGACTTGGCCTCGGCGTCACGGCCTTCGCGGCTGACTTCGGGCCGGGCGATGAAGATGATCCCGATTCTGCCGCGCCTTCGCCGGTCACGCCGGCGGTTGCAGCCATGCAACCGACGTCGAAGCCTCGACGGGTTCATGGACTGAACTTTCATCTTGCCGGCGATCGTGGGCTGACCCGTGGCTGGAAGGATCGGGCCCGCGACAACATCGCTTCGATCAGGCTCGCCGCCGAGATCGAGTCTGACCAGCGCCCTGCCACGCGCGAGGAGCAGGAGCGGCTGATCCGGTTCACCGGCTTTGGCGCGTCCGACCTTGCCAATGGTGTCTTCCGCCGTCCCGGCGACCTCGGATTCCGTAAGGGCTGGGACGACATCGGCTCGGATCTGGAAGATGCCGTCGGCGAGATCGACTACGCCTCGCTCGCGCGCTGCACCCAATATGCCCACTTCACGCCTGAGTTCATCATTCGGGCGATCTGGTCAGGTCTCCAGCGTCTCGGATGGCGCGGCGGTCGGGTTCTTGAACCAGGCGTCGGAACCGGCCTGTTTCCGGCGCTGATGCCGCAGTCCCTGCGCGGCGTCTCCCACGTCACCGGGATCGAACTCGATCCCGTCACCGCGCGCATCGCCCGGCTGTTGCAGCCGCAAGCGCGGATCATAGCCGGCGATTTCGCCCGCACCGACCTGCCGGCGAGCTTCGATCTCGCCATCGGCAATCCGCCGTTTTCGGACCGAACTGTGCGCTCAGATCGGGCGTATCGGTCGATGGCATTGCGGCTGCATGACTATTTTATCGCGCGCTCCGTCGACCTGTTGAAGCCGGCGGCATTCGCCGCCTTTGTGACCAGCTGCGGCACGCTTGATAAGGCCGACACGACCGCGCGCCAGCATATTGCGAAGACCGCCGACTTGATCGCCGCCATCCGCCTGCCCCAGGGCAGTTTCCGCGCCGACGCCGGGACGGATGTCGTGGTCGACATCCTGTTCTTCCGCAAGCGCAAGATCGGCGAGCCAGAGGGCGACCTGTCATGGCTCGACACCGAAGAAGTTTGGGCCGCGACCGCAGATGAGGGCGCGATCCGCGTGAACCGCTGGTTCGCGCGCCACCCGGATTTCGTGCTCGGCACGCATGCCTCGATCTCGGGGCCTTACGGCGAGGCCTATTCCTGTCTGCCCCATCCCGGCGTCGATCTAGAGCGAGCACTCACCGCAGCGATCTCCCTCCTTCCGGAAGCCATTTACAACGGCGAGCCGGACGAGATTGATCATGACGCCGAGGACAGCGACGATGCCGTCGATGCCCTGCCGCAAGGCGACGGCGTGCGCGAGGGCAGTTTCTTTGTCGCGAAAAATGCCGCCCTGGCGCAGATGATCGACGGTGCTGCCGTCACCATCACTGTGCGCAACGGCCGGGCGAGCGAAGGCGTGCCCGAAAAGCACGCGCGTATCATCCGCAAATTGATCCCCATCCGTGATGCCGTGCGTGAAGTCCTGAAGGCGCAGGAGTTCGACCGGCCATGGAAGCCGGCCCAAATCAAGCTGCGCATCGCCTGGTCGAATTTTGTGCGCGCATTCGGCCCCATCAACACGACCGTCGTTTCCACAAGCGAGGACACCGAGACCGGCGAGGTCCGCGAAGTGCATCGCCGGCCTAACCTCCAGCCCTTCCTCGACGATCCGGATTGCTGGCTGGTGGCTTCCATCGAAGACTACGATCTTGAGACCAATACCGCCCGGCCGGGTGCGATTTTCACCGAGCGCGTCATCGCGCCGCCAGCAGCACCCATCATCACAAGTGCTCCCGATGCGCTTGCTGTCGTGCTCAACGAACGCGGCCATGTCGATATCGATCACATCGCCGAGCTGCTGCACGCCGATGCCGAAGCAGTCATCGCCGAACTCGGCGGCGCCATCTACCGCGATCCTGAGACCGGTTCCTGGCAAGCGGCCGACGCCTATCTCTCCGGCCAGGTCCGCGACAAGCTCAAGGCCGCACAAGCCGCCGCCGCCCTCGCCCCCGTCTTCAAGCGCAATGTCCATGCCTTGGTCGAGGTTCAGCCGGCCAATCTTCGCCCTTCCGACATTATTGCCCGTCTTGGCGCACCATGGATCCCCGCCGCCGATGTTGCCGCCTTCGTCAAGGAGACGATGGGCGCCGAGATCAGGATCCATCATATGCCGGAGCTGGCATCGTGGACGGTAGAGGCGCGGCAATTGGGATGGATGGCGGTCGGCACGTCCGAATGGGGCACCGATCGCCGTCATGCCGGCGAGCTCATAGCCGACGCGCTGAACAGCCGGGTGCCGCAGATCTTCGACACGGTGAAGGAGGGCCAGGCTGAAAAGCGCGTGCTCAATGTCGTGGATACGGAAGCCGCCAAGGAAAAGCTGCAGAAGATCAAGACCGCTTTCCAGAACTGGATCTGGTCCGATGCCGACCGGACCGATCGGCTGGCGCGGGTCTATAACGACCGCTTTAACAACATCGCCCCCCGACGATTCAACGGGGATCACCTGAAACTTCCAGGCGCCTCCGGCGCCTTTTCTCTATATGGGCATCAAAAGCGCGGCATCTGGCGCATCGTCTCGGCCGGCTCGACTTACCTCGCCCATGCCGTCGGCGCCGGCAAGACCATGACGATTGCCGCGGCCGTCATGGAGCAGCGCCGGCTTGGCCTGATCGCCAAGGCCATGTTGGTCGTTCCCGGCCATTGCCTGGCACAGGCGGCCCGCGAATTTCTGGCGCTCTATCCGACCGCGCGAATCCTGGTGGCCGACGAGACGAATTTTTCCAAGGACAAGCGACATCGCTTCCTGTCACGGGCGGCGACCGCTGCTTGGGACGCGATCATCATCACGCACAGCGCCTTCCGCTTCATCGGCGTGCCGTCGGCATTCGAGCAACAGATGATCCACGACGAACTGGAACTCTACGAGACGTTGCTGACCAAGGTCGAGAGCGACGACCGCGTCTCGCGCAAGCGCCTCGAGCGGCTCAAGGAGGGGCTCAAGGAACGGCTGGAGGCGCTGGCGACCCGCAAGGACGACCTGCTCACCATCTCCGAGATCGGCGTCGACCAGATCATCGTCGATGAAGCCCAGGAGTTCAGGAAGCTCAGCTTCGCCACCAACATGTCGACGCTCAAGGGCGTCGATCCGAACGGCTCGCAGCGGGCCTGGGACCTTTATGTCAAATCCCGGTTCGTGGAGACGAAGAATACGGGCCGGTCGCTCGTGCTGGCCTCGGGCACACCGATCACCAACACGCTTGGCGAGATGTTCTCGGTGCAGCGCTATCTTGGTTACGAGGCGCTGCTTCAGCGCGGCCTGCACGAATTCGACGCCTGGGCTTCGACCTTCGGCGACGTCACGACTGAACTCGAATTGCAGCCATCCGGCAAATACAAGCCGGTGACGCGCTTCGCCACCTTCGTCAACGTGCCGGAGCTGATCGCGATGTTCCGCTCCTTCGCGGATGTGGTGATGCCGCA
Source organism: Mesorhizobium sp. M0244 (assembly GCF_040321795.1). Taxonomy (NCBI): domain Bacteria; kingdom Pseudomonadati; phylum Pseudomonadota; class Alphaproteobacteria; order Hyphomicrobiales; family Phyllobacteriaceae; genus Mesorhizobium; species Mesorhizobium sp. M0244. Next base: position 42,520 of record NZ_JAMYSE010000048.1, read on the forward strand.
AGACCTTCGCGACTATGTGAAGGTGCCGGCGCTTTCGACCGGCGCGCGTCAGATCATCACCGCCAAGCCGTCCGCGGCCTTCAGGCGCTACCAGATGGTGCTCGACGCCCGCATCAAGGCGATCGAGGAACGCGACGGTCCGGCAGAAGCTGGTGACGACATCCTGCTGTCGGTTATCACCGATGGCCGGCACGCTGCTATCGACCTGCGCCTGGTTGATCCCGACAATGACAATGAGCCGGACAACAAGCTCAACGATCTGATCGGCAATGCCTTCCGTATCTGGCAAGAAACAGCGCAAAGCAGCTATGTCCGCGCCGATGGCAAGCCGTTCGAGCTTCCTGGCGCGGCGCAGATGATTTTTTCCGATCTCGGCACGATCAGCGTCGAGAAAACCAGAGGCTTTTCGGCCTATCGCTGGATCAGGGACGAGTTGGTCCGCAGGGGCGTTCCGGCATCGGAAATTGCGTTCATGCAGGATTTCAAGAAGTCGGAGGCCAAGCAGCGCCTGTTCGGCGATGTGCGGGCCGGAAAAATCCGGTTCCTGATCGGCTCCTCCGAAACGATGGGCACCGGCGTCAACGCGCAGCTCCGCCTCAAGGCGCTGCATCATCTCGACGTACCGTGGCTTCCTTCCCAGATCGAGCAGCGCGAAGGTCGTATCCTGCGGCAGGGCAACCAGCACGATGTCATCGATATCTTCGCCTACGCCACAGAAGGATCGATGGACGCCCAGATGTGGCAGAACAACGAGCGCAAGGCCCGGTTCATCGCGGCAGCCCTCTCCGGAGACACGTCCATTCGGCGGCTGGAGGATATGGGCGAGGGGCAGGCCAACCAGTTCGCTTTTGCCAAGGCGATCGCCTCAGGCGATCCGCGTCTGATGCAGAAGGCAGGTCTGGAGGCAGACATTGCCCGCCTGGAGCGCCTTCGCGCGGCCCACATTGATGATGAGCACGCCGTTCGACGGCAAATCCGCGACGCCGAGCGCGATATCGAATACGCGACCCGGCGCATCGGCGAGGTTGGCAAGGATATCGAGCGCCTCATGCCGACGACCGGCGATGGGTTCGGCATGGTGGTCGGGGGCGACGCGTTCACGCAGCGCAGACTCGCCGGTCGTGCGCTGATGAGGGAAATCCTGACTCTCGTGCAGCTTCAGCAGAATGGGAAAACCACCATCGCCTCCATCGGCGGGTTCGATTTCGAATATTCCGGCGAGCGCTTCGGCAAGGACGGCTACCGCTATGCCACCATGTTGATGCGCACCGGCGCCGAATATGAAATCGAGCTGCCGGTGACCACTACGCCGCTTGGTGCGATTTCTCGCCTCGAGCATGCCTTGGCCGGCTTCGAGGGCGAGCAGGTACAATACCGCCAGCGTCTTGAGGATGCCGAGCTCAGGCTCACCTCCTATCGCTCGCGTCAGGGCGGCGAGTTCGGATTCTCTGGTGAACTGGCTGAGAAGCGCCGGCAGCTTGCGGAAATCGAAAACGATCTTGCGTCTTCGATTGATGGCCAGGATCCGCGTGCAGCCGCATAGCAGGCTCGAACAGGCTGCCGCTCATGTCAGTCATTGATCGGCGGCAAAGGTTCAAGGTGGCTCGGGTGCAGGCGATGCAGGAGGCGCGCCGAACTGCTTACCCATGTTGATGCCACGTTTCTGTCATGCTCGGCTCCGGCCAGCCAGACCACATGACGTAACGTCAAGAATCAGCTAACTGGATCATCGCGGCGGACCTGATTGGACCGTCCGGCCGGCGCCTGCCAGAGCCCCCCGCAAAAGCAGGCGCCGGCCTTTTAGCGCTTGAAAGGCGAGCACTCATATTGTTCGTCTTGTCCCCATCCAGACACGAGGCAGTTGCGATGGACGACACCAAAGGCGGCGCAAACCACACGTCCGTTGAGATAGTCGAGGCGATGGGCGAGTGGTTCGTCCGTGTTGTTGGGAACGGCGAAGAACTTACCCGATCATTCGACTTAGAATCGGTCGCCCTTGCGTTCGCGGAACGCCAACGGATACGCCTAGGGCTTAAGGACTTCGGATCTGACCCGACTTCGCGTTCACACCATAGCCGCCTAAATTCAGTTTGCTATTGATCCGTTGCGGGACGGCCCTATGTCGTGCCGATCAACTTCCGTTCTTCACCATAAGACGGCAGGACCAAAGTCTTGCGCCACGCGAGCAAAGGTCTGACGTAACCGCTTTGGTTCCGTACTTGTCCGTTGGACGTTCCGTTATTTTAGCTAATCGGCATATAAGCGGCCCGTCACTGGCTGACGGGCCGCCTGTTTTTTTGGTCTACAGCCGAACCGGCCAAAAAGAACGCATCAATATTGGCGTCGCTCTTGCCCAGCGCCGCAAAGCCGGTCGCTATCATTGGCTTAGAATAGATCAGGCCCGGTTGCGTACTGGACATTGCTCAAATAGAGATGGGACAAATCAGACAAAAGGACCGACACATTGACAGAAGAATCCGACCGCCGCGCCGCCGAACTAGCCGAGCTTACTGCGGAGATTGTGTCCGCCTACGTAAGTAAGAACCCTGTACCGGCTACCGGCCTGCCTGAACTAATCGCATCCGTGCACATGTCTCTGTCCGGGCTTGGTACGCCGATCGCGCCTGTCGTTGAGCCGCACTCCCGCGGTCAACCCGAAGAAGTCGGTGACGCCAGATTTCATTATCTGCCTCGAAGACGGCAAAAAATTCAAATCCCTGAAGCGGCACCTTAGCACGGACTTCGGTCTGACGCCGGACGCCTATCGCGAGAAGTGGGGCTTGCCGCGCGACTATCCGATGACGGCTCCGAATTACGCCGCTCAGCGCTCGCAACTGGCGAAGTCCATCGGGCTTGGACGCAAGGCTGAACCCGTCGCACCAGCCAAGAAGGCACCCGCGAAGCGGAAAGCCAAAGTGTCCGCCACCACCTGACGCTACGTAACGACTCAGCTATGTCAAGGCGCGGCGGATCCCAATCCCGCCCGTGGCCGGCGCCATTCGGATAAGCTCCAGCGAGGGCGCCGGCCTTTGTTCTTAGCGTGGCGGAACTCGCCGGGCGAAGAAACCCCAACCACCTCAAGCCCGGCGAGCCTAGACCTGATCAAAGTACGCGATCAGGACCGGGATCCACCGGCACCACGACCGAAGCAAGCGCAATGCCAACACTTTGGTCCCGAAATGGGACAATGCCGGGTTCCCTCGCTAGCACCCGGGTTTCTCTTCAGAAAAACCAACGTAGAACAAAAACCCCGTGAGCTTAGGAATAAAACCCGCTCGCAGATCGGGCGGGCCGCTGACGCTGGCGCTCAACCGCGCCGCTCGCGATCCCGGCCGCGTCGTCCTGCGCAGGGCTGTTAGCCCCGCTCGGCCAGCCGGGCAGGGATGCTCGGCCGCAGGTGCACCGGCCCGCCCGCTCCGCGGGCCGGGGGGATGTCTTCGGGAAGAAGACGAGGAAGGACGCAGCGATCAGCGGTGTCCGCAAAACCCTTGAAGGAGCATCTCCATGGAACTGAAGTTTGTCGACCCGCGCGCGCTGAAGGATAACCCTGACAAGGCGCGACGCTCGAAGTCGAATCCGCAGGCCGACGCGCTGCTGCTGGCTACGATCCGTGCCGTCGGCATCGTGCAGCCGCCTGTCGTCGCGCTGGAGACCGATGGCGGCAATGGCTACGTCATCGATGCCGGCCATCGTCGGGTGAAGCAGGCGATCGCGGCCGGTCTCGAAGAGATCGCCGTGCTGGTGATCGAGAGGGCCGAGGATGGCGGCGCCATGCGCTCGCTAGCGGAAACGCTCGCTCACGAGCAGCTCAATCCCGTCGACCAATGGCGCGCCATTGAGCGGCTGGTCGCCCTCGGCTGGACCGAGGAAGCGATCGCCGTCGCTTTGGCGCTGCCCGTCCGCCAGATCAGGAAGCTGCGCCTGCTCGCCAACGTTCTGCCGGCCATGTTGGAGCAGATGGCCAAGGGCGACATGCCCAACGAGCAGCAGTTGCGCACCATCGCCTCGGCTTCGCTTGATGAACAGAAGGAGGTCTGGAAGAAGCACAAGCCCTCCAAGGCCGATCCCCAGGTGTCGTGGTGGAGCGTGGCGCAGGGCCTGACGAAGCGCCGCATGTACGCGCGCGACGCCAGCTTCGGTGACGATCTCGCCCAGGCCTACGGCATTGCCTGGGTCGAGGACCTGTTCGCTCCGGCCGACGAGGACAGCCGCTACACGACGGATGTCGAGGCCTTTCTTGGCGCCCAGCAGGAGTGGATGGCAAACGCTGTGCCCAAGCGTGGCGTGATCGTGGAAGCCGGTCAGTGGGGCGAGCCGAAGCTGCCGGCCAAGGCCGAGCGTCTGCACGGTAAGCCGTCCAAGTCCGATCACACCGCCATGTATCTCGACCGCGACGGCAAGGTGCAGTCGGTCGCGTACCGCATGCCGGCGGCCAAAAAGCCAAAGGGCAAGAATGGCGCTTATGTCGAGGCCGATGGCGATGGTATCGTCGTTACGGCAAAGCCGCGTCCGGACCTCACGCGCAAAGGCATCGAGATGATCGGCGACCTTCGTACCGACGCACTGCATGAGGCGCTGTCGCGCGCACCGATCGAGGACGACACGCTGATGGCGCTGCTCGTTCTCGCCTTCGCCGGCCAAAATGTGACAGTGGCATCTGGCGCCCGCGACATCTCCTGTTACGGGGCGGCAGGTCTCGGCGAACATGCCGCGCGCTTGTTCGACCAGGAGGGCAAGCTCGCGTTCGACATGGACACGCTGCGCTTCGCCGTGCGGTCCTTGCTGATCGACGTTCTGTCCTGCAGGGAGAATCGTTCGGACAGCGGCGTTGTCGCCCGTGTCGCCGGCGACGTCATCGCCGCCGACAGCTTCTTAGCCAACATGGGGACGGAGGATTTCCTGTCATGCCTGTCGCGGCAGGCATTGGAAAGTGCCTGCGCGGATACATCCGTCCTGCCCCGTCAGAAGGTCAAGGATACCCGTGCGGCCCTGGTCGAGCACTTCAAGGAAGGCCGCTTCGTCCACCCGTCGGCGCGGTTTGGGCCCACTCCGGAAGGGCTGACCTCCTGGCTGAAGAAGAACGAGGCTAGGGAACAGCCTGACGACGGCACGCCGGAGGACCAGGACGAGCTCGAAGGCGATGCGGTTGTCGAGCCCGCGCATGACGACGTTGGCGAGCACCCCGCTCCGCAGGAGGAGGACCTCACTGACGAACAGATCGAGCCTTACAAGGTGGCCGCCGAGTAGGCGGCTGCGCCTTACCTTTCCCTTCGAACGATCATTCCGCCGCCGGCACATCACCGGCGGCGGTTCTGTTTCCACCATGAGCACCACGGAGAAAACTATGTCCGCCCAATTAATCTATGACCTTGTTCCACTCGCATCCATCCTGACTTATTCCGACGGATCCCCACGCCCGCCAGAGCGGCATCGCAAGAAGCTCGCAGCCTGGGAAAATCGCAACGGCGGCGGTCGCCTGATCCGCAAACAGGCCGAGGCCCGCATCGGCAGTACGACGCTGCCCGCCTCGATCACCCTGCAAAAGGGCGACTATGGCAGTCAGGGAACCATTGTGCTGGGCGTCCACCAGACGTTTTCGGTGAACAGCGACCTGAAGTTTTCGGTCAAGCAGCGGCCCGCCATCGGCTCCGTCCTGGTGCTCGACCGCGCCGGCGCCGATGCCGAGCTTGTCCATCTTGCCGCCAATCGCAGGGCCGCCGAGGAATGGCTTACCCGCCACGACTATCCCAACGCCGTGTTGCAGCAAGCCACGGCCGACACCGTTTCAGGGTCTGGCCGGCACCCTTGACCTTGAGGTCCTTGACGAGGACGACGGAGTCGCCATCGGCGAGCACGTTGCCGGCGGCATCGCGCACTTCAATTTTCCCGGCAGAAGCTGCAATGGCAGCCATCTCCGATGCTGGTCGCCATTCCCCTGTCGTGTCGTCATAGACGTAGTCGTCATTCTGATCGGTCATTGCTGCCCTCGTTTCGGAGTTGAACACGCTACGCTGCCAGCCCGACATGGGAGCAGGCCAAAGAGTTGATCCACAGCGGCGGACCGGCGCAGCTCATCTATACCGGCAGGAGCCGACGTTTAACGACTGACGTCCCTCGCGCAGCTTGGCGGGCAGGCGGATTGGCGGCGGGAATGAACACTGCATTTCCTCGCGCATGCCGATGTCCGAATTTCATCCCTTGCCGGTCTTCCCGGCGGGTTTGCTGCGGTCTGAACCGGCGGCTGTCCGCTTCAAGGCCGCTATCGCGCCGCGGGGCGGCCGGATCCCGCCGATCTCGGCAAGGCTGGCCCGCGTCCCGCGCAGGGCCAGTGAAGAACTGACCCCGCTTGTCCGCAAGCCAACCTCGCTCGCCTGGCAGGCTCCGGACCCTGAAGCGTCCAGCTTCCGCCGGTTCCTTTTGACCGCACCCGCAGGAAAGACCGGCAAGGGCCGGAACACCTGAAGGGCATCGCTAGAAAGGAAAGCTCAATGTCCAGTTCAACCCGCTCCACCAAGGCCAAGGCCCGCGTCGTCCAGCTCCGCAAGGGCACAACCCTCGAAATGGTCCGGCTCTGCTGCCCGGATGGCCGCCAGGCCACCCTCATTTCCGAAAGCTTCGGCCTCTCCATCCTCGACAGTGACGGCATCCGTGAATTCCACGAGCGCAGTCTGATCGAAAGCGCCGATACGCTCTCCGAGGGCCTTTCCGAAAAGGCCATGCAGATCCACCTGCAAAGGATCGTCGGCTCGCATGTCGGTTCGGCCTATGGGGCAGGCCAGTTCTACTCGAAGGCCGTAACCGAGGCGAAGGATGCCACGGCCAAGCTCGCCAATGACACCCGCGACGAGGACATTGACGGTCCGGTCGGCTTCGACAGCAAGGCCCAGCGCAAGCGCGAATTCGCCGCCGAAATGGGCCTTCAGGCACATGCGCTGCGCATGGCGGCCGAGGGCGCCGTTGCCGCCTACGAGCACATCGTCGGCGAGAGCTGGAAGCCCTACGAACGCCAGACCGAGAACCCCGGCCAGACAGTCAACCGGCAGGCAGCCGATCTCCAGATGGCAGCCCTTGGCTAATCCCAATGGGCGGAGCTTCGGCTCCGCCCGATCCTCCCATACTGAGGCTGGTGTCCCTCGGGGTCGCCGCCCTCTTTGCATGTGCCAAAGGCACCGAACTCAAAGAATGGAGATGGGCTGGTCGTCGGGACCGCGCCAATCGCGGCCGTCACGAATGATGGTCCTGCTCCGGTCCTCGTGCCGCGAAACGGCTGCGCCGTCCTCCACTGACGTTGCGGCCCGCAAGCGACGGTACTCAGCTTCCCCATCGATCGTCCGCGGGTTCGCGGACCTGCGGTCCTGCGCGTGCGGACCTCGTGACGGCCGCGATTGGCGCGGCCTCGAATGGAGGTTTGAAATGGACAGGAAGAGCAACAAGCCCCGCGTCGACATCTACGCGAAAATCACCGATCGTATCGTCGCGGATCTGGAGAAGGGCGTGCGTCCCTGGGTCAAACCGTGGAGCGTTGCGAATACGACCGGTCGCATCACACGGCCGCTCCGTCACAACGGCCTGCCGTATCAAGGGATCAATACACTGCTTTTGTGGTCGGAGGCGGTCACGAGAGGCTTTGTCTCTCCGGTCTGGATGACGTTCAAGCAGAGTGCGGAGCTCGGGGGTCATGTTCGCAAGGGCGAGACCGGCTCCATGGTTGTTTACGCCAGCCGGTTCACTACGACGGAAACCGACGCGCATGGCGAGGAAGTCGAGCGGGGTATTCCGTTCCTCAAGGCCTACACGGTGTTTTGCGCCGACCAGATTGAAGGTCTGCCGCCGCACTATCATGCGGCACCAGAGCCTGCCGCCGATCCTGTCCAGCGCATCGAGCATGCCGACCGTTTTTTCGACAACACCGGAGCGGTTGTGCGGTATGGCGGAGACAAGGCCTATTATTCTCCCTCTTCCGACCATGTGCAGTTGCCTTCACCGGAATTTTTCCGGGATATGGCTTCATTTGTCGCCACGAGAGCACACGAGACCCTGCATTGGACATCGGCTCCTCAGCGGCTGAACAGGGACCTCAGCCGCTACCACAAGGATCGCACGGATCGGGCGCGCGAAGAATTGCTCGTCGAGCTTGGTGCTGCGATGCTCTGCGCAGACCTCGACATCGTCCCCGAGCTCGAGCCGAGGCCCGATCATGCCGCCTATATTCAAGGCTGGGCCAGCCTGCTGGGCAGCGACAAGCGGGCGATCTTTCAGGCGGCCGCCCACGCACAACGCGCGGTCAATTATCTCCACGAATTCCAGCCGCAGGCGGAAGAATTGGCGAGTGCGGCCTGATGTTACGCGCTCAACTGTTACAAGGGGGGCCGAGCCCCCCTCGATCCGCTTTCGCGTCATCAGTTTGGGCGCGGGAGTGCAATCGACCCCCTCGTCCTGATGGCGGCACACGGTTATTTTAGCGCTATATTCGCCGATACTTGCTGGGAAGCGGCCGTTGTCTGTGACCATCTTCGCTGGTTGCCTCGCCGAATGTGCTGCCCTTGCGCGAAATCTCCCCAACGTCGCTGAGGGCAAGCATCGGGCATGATTCCCGCTTTACCCCGGCACCGTCGACCGGGATTTCCATGCGGATAAGCCGAGCCGCGAGACCATAGAGAAGCGCATAACTCGGCGGGATTGCCTCAACTAGGTCGACATCTTGACGTGGCCGGCTAAGGCCAGCTCGACCTTTGGCCAAATGAAGGATGTGCGGCGTGTGATGGTCCAGTTTGGCAAGCGTCGTTCGCTCGGCAGAGCACATCAGGGTGAGGCCCCGCCTTGCGGCTGGCCCCGTTCGGGCGGTAACCCGGAGCCGAACCCTGATCAGCCCGCTGGTGCCGGCGTCCAGCCCAAAGATGGCTATCGATGTCCGCTATGCGGCCGCTCCTGCTTGAACAGCAGATTATCGGGCTCCTGGGACTCGCCTCGCGGCCCGTCATCGTTCGACCGATATCAGGAGGCGGGTGCGTCTCTTTCCGAGCTATCCGTCGTTCTACAATGACGCGTGACGGGGACGGCCAGGCTTGATGATGCCTGACGTTAGTCGAAGTTGCGGTGATCATTCCGATGGGAGCTCGACCGTCGTCTGGCCGGCGGTTTCATGGAAAGGCCCACCACCTGCGTCCTCGATGGGGCTGGTCTGACCGAAGGCCGTCTTCGCTTCGCTGCGCCTCGTTCTTAAACCCGCAACAGCCGGTCGCGACTTTCTTCCCCTGGCGACTGCGCCGCCATTCCGCGCGGAACAAGAAAGCCTCCCCCTGGCTGCCCTTCACTGTCGTTGCGGCCCTAAGGACCACCCCCAAGGACCGGCGCCCAATGGGCCCCCGGCGGGGGGCGGCGGGCGCCCCCCGGCCCGCCACCCCCCAACCAGGCCCGGGGGGCACCGCCCCCGCCACTGGCGAAATAAAACAAATCAACG